>DAIOWL010000227.1:7356-9057 GCA_036758545.1 Streptosporangiaceae bacterium
GCGTCGGTGGCGCTGCCGCCGTTGCCGAAGGCGAACAGCCGCCCGCCCGCGCCGAACCTGGCCGCGGCCTGCCGCGCGCACTCGGCGATCCGCGCCCCGTCCCGTACGCCCACCGCGCGGCGCAGCTCGACGATCTCGGCCGCCTTGGCCACGGTCGACGCCCGCACCTGGTCGAGCACGGCGGACAGGTCGCTGGTGTCGGAGTACAGGAACGGATACAGCGATTCCATGGCGTCGCTCATGACGGCGCCCCCGCCGCGACCACCGCGATGGCCTCCCGCGCGTGCACCAGGATCGTGTCGCCCACCCCGGCGCTCACCAGGGCCACGCTGACCGTCTCCTCGCCCTGGCCGGTGTCGACCACGGCCATCTGGTCCTCGAGCAGCCGCAGCACCCGGACCTCGACGGCCATGTCGGAGCAGGTAATGCAGACGTCACCGACGCAGGCCGGCCGCCCGCCTACGCCGTCGGGCTCCACGTTCACGTGACCACCCCCGGGCCGAGCACGCCGGGCTGCTCGAAGAACACGTGCACCAGCTCCCACAGCACGTGGTAGAGGGTCACGTGCATCTCCTTGACCACGCGGGGATCGGAGGAGCCCGCCACCAGCACATGATCGGCCACCTTGCCGACCCGCTGGCCGCCGTCGCCGCCCGCCAGGGCCACGGTCAGCAGGCCGAGTTCCCTGGCCGTCTCGAGCCCGGCCACGACGCTGGGGCTGTCGCCGTCGGTCGCGATGCCGAGCGCGATGTCGTCGGGCCCGGCCACGTACCTGAGCTGGTGCGCGAATATCTCGGAGGTCCCGTCCCGTTCGGCGATCCCGGTGACGGTGGCCACGTCGGTGGTGAGCGAGATGGCGGGCAGCGCGCGCTTGCCCACGATGACCGGGTGGACGAACTCGACCGCGACGTGCTGCGCGTCGGTGCTCGCCCCGCCGGTGCCGAACACCACCAGCTTGCCGCCCCGGTGAAAGCGCACCGCCATGGCGTGACAGGCCGTCGCGACCGCGTCGGCCTGGCCAGCCAGCTCGCTCGCGGGGCCGCTGCGCAGGTCGAACAGCCGGCGGGCCTCAGATTCGTTCACCGGTCGTGGTCCGTCCGCGTGACTCGCCCCCTCGGCTGTCATGACAGCACCGTAGGACACTTGTGTATGGGCGTCTAGTAGCCAACAGGACACTTCTGGTCAGGATCAGCCCTCAGTTCCCGCGCCCGATCCCGCACCGTCCGTGCCGCATCCGCCACCCGCCGCACTCACCCACCGTACGCCCCCCGCCGCCCCTTCGCCCGACCTACTCCCGCCCCTCTCCGCCCCCACCCGCCCCCGCCCCGGGCCGCGCCGCTACTGGCTGGTTTCGGGGCAGGGGACCGGGCGTCCCGGCGCCGGCCGCCAGGTCTGGCGCCGGGGACGCGCCGGCCTGGCCAGCAGGCGGCCGAACCGGCCGATCGCCGCCGCCAGTCTGGCGTTGCTCCTGTCGATCTCGTACTGCTCTCGGGCGGACTTGGGCCGCTCGACCTGGTAAAGCATGTACCCCGTGTACATCGGAAGCCCCTTTCGGAAGGTTCTGCCTGAACAGTAGGAAGGCGCTGTTCCCGCGGTGTTCCCGCCGGTTCGCGGTGCGGGAAAAGCGCGTGACACGTGCGCGACAATGGAGACATGGCCGTACGGGTCAGGCTGCTCGGGCCGTTCTCCGTCGTCTCCGGG
>DAIOWL010000228.1:0-9056 GCA_036758545.1 Streptosporangiaceae bacterium
GCCCATCTACGACGCGGTCGAGTCGGACTGGTTCAGCATTCACGGCAAGCGGACCGACAGCGCGGCGGTGGCCGGGGCTGGCTGGGGAGCGGCCGCCGACAGCGGCTGGGATGCCGCGAAGACGGTCCTCGCGCCGGCCTCGGGCGGCGTGACGACGTCGGGTCTGCCGGTGCGGACACCGCGGGCGAACCTGGTGCCCGGCGCGGCCGGACGACCGCAGTCCGGCGGGCCCGGCCCGGCTGATCCAGGCGACCCGGCCGGGGCCACCCGGCCAGCCAGGTCGGCCGACGCGATCAGGAACCGGCTCGCCGGGTTCCAGCAGGGCGCCAGCCGGGGACGCGCGGCGGCAGGTGGCGGCCTGGACGAGACCGGCTGACGTCGGCCCCCGGCCAGCCGCGGTGCCGGGTCTTGGCCTCTTGACCTGCGGTTGCCTGGCTAGTTACCCTCGAATTCCTATGTACGGCTTCAAGCTGAGATATGTAAAAAAATCCGTCCTGCTGCTCGCGGCATTGATCGCTCTTATACTCGCCTGGTCCGACCTATCGCGCGCATTTTTTATCATAATTACCGCCTGTGCGGCCGTTGCGGTGCTCACCGGGTGGTTCGCAAGGAACGCATGGGCGCAGACTAGCCAGAATGATTCCCGGCCGCCCCAGGTGGCGACCATGCCACGGCGGGAGCGGAAATCCAGGTCGCAGGCCCGGTCCCGGCGCGCCCAGGAACTGCACCCCGAGGAGACCGTCACCCTTTCCGAGGAGCGGGAGGCGGCGGACATCGAGGACGTGTTCGCCGCGCTGGACAATCAACTGGTCGGCCTGGTACCGGTGAAGAGCAAGGTCGAGGAGATCGCTTCGCTGCTGCTGGTGGACCGGGTGCGGAACCGGTTCGGCCTCGAGGCCCCCCGGCCCAACCTGCACATGTGCTTCACCGGCGACCCCGGCACCGGGAAGACCACGGTGGCGCTGCAGATGGCCGATCTGCTGTCCCGGCTCGGCTACCTGGAAAAGGGACACCTGGTCCACGCCATGCGCGACGACCTGGTCGGTGAATTCATCGGGCAAACCGCACCGAAAACCAGGCGTATTCTCGAACGGTCCATGGGCGGGGTCCTTTTCATCGACGAGGCTTATTACCTGTACCGGAGTGACGATTCAAGGGATTACGGTCAGGAATGCATCGACATCCTGCTCCAGGTGATGGAGAACGACCGGGACAAGCTGGTGGTGATCCTGGCGGGCTACAAGGACCGCATGGACGTGTTCTTCGAGAGCAACCCCGGTATGAGCTCGCGGATCGCGCATCACCTCGACTTCGCCCCGTACAAGCTGGATGAGCTGGTGGCCATCGGCCGGGCCATGCTCGACCGCTCGTCCTATTACCTTTCCGCCGAGGCCGAGGTGGCTTTCCGCGATTACCTGACCCTGCGCATGGCGCAACCGCGATTCGCCAACGCCCGCAGCGTCCGCAACGAGCTGGAGCGGTCCAGGCTCCGGCACGCGCACCGGCTGGCCGCCGAACCCGGGCGGAGCCGCAGCAAGGACGACCTCATGCGCCTGGAGGCCGTCGACATCCTGGCCAGCCCGGTGTTCGCCCTGGCGGAGCCGGTGCCGGCCGTGGGGGAGGCGGGTCCCCGCCGCTAAGATCAGGCCGCTCCCCGCCACTAAGATCAGTCCGCTCCCCGCCGCTGAGATCAGTCCCCGCGGGAGGCCTCGCTCCCCAGCACGGCGGCGGCCGGGGCCGGCGCGGGAGTGTCGACCGGATCGGCGGTGTACTGGCGCGACTGGGTCTCGTCGGCGCCCGCCGGGACCCTGGCCACCCGCAGGACGAGGGTCAGGACCGCCGAGACCGCGAGGTTGAGGATGATCGCGGTCAGGCCGATGTAGTAGGTGTGACCCCACAAGGTGTTCACCGACCCGGCCCAGTGCGAGGTCGTCGGCGTCGATACGTTGTACGCGGCGATCGTGCCGTAGAGCATCCCGGCCAGCCAGCCGGCGAGCAGCGCCCAGCGGTGGAACCACCGGGTGAACAGGCCGAACACGATCGCCGGGAAGGTCTGCAGGATCCAGATGCCGCCGAGCAGCTGCAGGTTGATGGAGAACGTCTTGGGCAGCAGGATCGCGAACAGCAGCGCGCCCACCTTGACGAGCATCGAGACCCACTGCGAGACCCTGGTCTCGAGCCTGGGGCTGGCGTCGGGCTTGAAGAACTCCTTGAAGATGTTCCGGGTGAACAGGTTGGCCGCCGCGATGGCCATGATCGCGGCCGGCACCAGTGCGCCGATGACGATGGCCGCGAAGGCGATCCCGGTGAACCAGCTGGGGAACAGGTGCTGGAACAGGTACGGCACCGCGAGCTGGGGGTTGTTCGCCTTCTTCACGTTGGCGGCCGTTACCTTGTCGGCCAGCGCCACGTAGCCGAGCAGGGCGATGAAGCCGAGCATGATCGAGTAGATCGGCAGCAGCGCCATGTTGCGCTTGATGATGTCGCGCCGCTTGGTGGCCAGCACGCCGGTGACCGCGTGCGGGTAGACCATCAGGGCCAGCGCGGAGCCGAGCGCCAGGGTGGAGAACGCGAGCTGGCTGTTGCCCGTGGTGGGAATGAACACCCCGGTCGGCTTGTGCGTGACCGGGCTGATGGTCTTCATGTGGGCCTCGGCCGTCGAGAAGATGTGCGTCCAGCCACCCACCTTGGTCGGCAGGTAGAGGACCGCCACGATGATCATCACGTAGACGAGGGTGTCCTTGATGAAGGCGATCAGCGCGGGCGCCCGCAGCCCGGAGACGTAGGTGAAGATCGCGAGCACGAGGAACGCGATGAACAGCGGCAGGTCCTTGATGAAGGCGTTGCCGGACGTGGTGCCGACGCCCATCACGGTGAGCACGGCCTGGATGCCCACCAGCTGCAGCGCGATGTACGGCATCAGCGCGAGGATGCCGGTGAAGGCGATGGCCAGCGCGAGGCCGCGTGACCCGTACCGGCCGCGGATGAAGTCGGCCGGGGTGACGTAGTGGTGCATCCGGGCGATCGACCACAGCCTCGGCAGGAAGATCAGCGCGATCGGGAACACGATGATCGTGTACGCCACCGCGAAGTAGCCCGTCACCGCGCCGGCGCCGAACATCGCGGCGGGGACGGCGATGAAGGTGTAGGCGGTGTAGAGGTCGCCGCCGAGCAGGAACCAGGCCACGAAGGTGCCGAAGCTGCGCCCGCCCAGGCCCCACTCGTTCAGGTGCAGCATGTCCTCGGCCCGGCGCCAGCGCGCGGCCGCGAAGCCGGTCAGCGTGACGACGAGGAACAGGACGACGACGATGGTGAAGGTGACGGCGTTGACGTTGCTCATCTGGCCACCTCACCGTCGCCGGCGCCGGCCGGGCCCTCGGCGCCTGGCCCGGGCGATCCGGGGTCTGCGGGTCGCAGTCTCCGCTGGAGCGTGATGACGATCCACATCACCACGCCCAGCACCGGCATGTAGATCAGCAGGTAGGCGTAGAAGAAGGGGAAGTCGCCGATCTTCGGTGTGGCGCTGGCGTAGAGCGGCACGTACAGCGCGAAGAAGATCGACGCGAGGACTAGGACGGCGATGATCGCCGAGGTGACCGGGTGGGCGGCGACGGGGGACCGGGAGCGACCGGAGGTCGCGGGCGTGTCGGACGGCTGGGTCATGGTTGCCCTCTCGTCGGGAGAAAGCCTCTCACCGTGACTGACATCACACAGGTTCCATCTACGGTCCGTCTCAAACCATGAATGGGCAATGCTTTGCGAGCACAATGAGAAAATTGTCACCTCACTAGACAGGGCCGCTATTACCACTGGCCAGTGACATGCGAACGCCTAGCCCCAGCCTCGCCAGGCAATTCTCATCTAATGAGGACTAATTAGCCGGCACCGTCACCGGCGGAGCCTGGTCACGAACTTGTACCGGTCGCCCCGGTACCACGACTGCGCCCACTCCACCGGCTCCCCGGTGACGTCGAACGCGTGCCTGGACAGCAGCAGCAGCGGCAGCCCCGCGTCCACCTCGAGCAGCTGGGCGTCGTGCGGGTCCGCGAGCACCGTCTCGATCGTCTCCTGCGCCTCGGCCAGCTGGATGCCGTACGCCGAACCCAGCGTCTCGTACAGCGATCGGTGCCGCTCCAGTTGCTTGCGCAGGCCGGGGAAGCGCCGCGCGGGCAGATGCGAGGTGTCGATCGACATCGGCTCGCCGTCGGCCAGCCGCAGCCGGTGGATGCGCAGCGCGCGGCCACCCGGCCGGACGCCGATCAGCTCGGCCAGCTGCTCGTCCGCGGTGACGTACCCGATGTCGAGGATCTTGGTCTGCGGGTGCAGGCCGTGCGCGCGCATGCCCTCGGTGTAGCTGGCCAGCTCCAGCGGCTGGGCCACCTTGGGCTTGGCCACGAACGTGCCCTTGCCCTGCATCCGCAGCAGGCGGCCCTCGATGACCAGCTCGGCGAGCGCCTGCCTGACCGTGGTCCGCGAGGTTCCGTACGAGCGGGCGAGCTCCCGCTCCGGCGGTACCGGGCTACCGGGGTCCAGCGCGGCGGTGAGCTCGAGCAGCTGGCGCTTCACCTGGTAGTACTTGGGCAGCCTCGGCCCGGCATCCGCGCCGGGCACCCCGGGCGTGTCATCGGCCGGAAGCAGAGAAGCGGTCATCCGGAATCATTGCCTTAATGAGAGGTGAACGTCAACTCTCATCATCGTCGCCTACGGCGCTCAGCGGGCGTTTCACGGCCGCGAAATCGCGCTCGGTCAGGCTGGCCCGAACAGCCCGGGTGGACTCGCCCAGCGTCACCGCGAGGGAATGATCTCGGCCCAGGATGCGATGATGATGCTGTGCCCACGCTGAACGACCTGGCCAGGAGCCATACCAGCCTCGGCGAGGCCGACGTCGAGTACCTGCACTCGCTGGTGTCGGACTGGCAGCTGCTCGCCGACCTGTCCTTTGCCGACCTGATCCTGTGGGCACCGGCCAAGGACGGCACCGGCTGGCTGGCCATCGCCCAGATGCGCCCCACCACCGGGCCCACCTCGATGCATGACGACGTGGTCGGTACCTTCGCCGGGCCGCAGGACCAGCGGGTGCTCGACGTGTCCAGGGACGAGCGGCGCATCTGGCGGGAGAGCGACCCGGACTGGGCGAACGGCGTCCCGGTGCGCACCGAGGGGATCCCGGTGACCCGGGCGAACCGGGTGATCGCGGTCATCGAGCGGTGCACCAACCTGAACTCGGCCCGGACCCCGAGCCGGCTCGAGCTCACCTACCTGCAGGGCGCCGACGACCTGGCCCGGATGGTGGCCGAGGGGACGTTCCCGTTCCCCGGCGCCGACGCCATGCTGGTCCGGTCGCCGCGCGTCGGCGACGGGCTGCTCAGGCTGGGCAAGGCCGGGCGGGTCATCTACGCCAGCCCGAACGCGCAGTCCGCCTACCGCCGCCTCGGCTTGGCCGCCGACCTGATCGGAGCCGAGCTCAGCGTGGTCACGACGGGCCTGGTCGCCTCGGACGAACCGCTGGACGAGTCGCTCATGGTGGTGGCCGCGGGCCGCGCCCCGCGCGAGGCCGAGGTGGACGGGAACGGCTCCGTGGTCCAGCTGCGCTCGATCCCGCTGATCGTGGGCGGCAGCCGGACCGGCGCCCTGGTGCTGGTGCGGGACGTCACCGAACTGCGCCGCCGCGAGCGCGAGCTGATGACCAAGGACGCCACGATCAGGGAGATCCACCACCGGGTGAAGAACAACCTGCAGACGGTGGCCGCCCTGCTCCGGCTGCAGGCCCGTCGGCTCCGGGCCCCCGAGGCGCGGGCCGCGCTGGACGAGGCGATCCGCCGGGTCGGCTCGATCGCGGTGGTGCACGAGACCTTGTCTCACGCGCCCGAGGAGTTCGTCGACTTCGACGACATCGCCGACCGGGTGGCCAGGATGGCCGGCGAGGTGTCCGCCGCCGAGGTCGGGGTGATCCCGAAGATCACCGGGTCGTTCGGCCAGCTGTCCGCGGCCGTGGCGACTCCGCTGGCCATGGTGATGACCGAACTGCTGCAGAATGCGCTGCAGCACGGCTTCTCCGGCGTGCAGGCCACCCGCGAGCCGGGGTTGATCGAGGTCGTCGTGGTGCGGGAGCCGGAGCGGCTGACGGTGACGGTCGCGGACACCGGCGTGGGCCTGCCCGAGGGGTTCGAGCTGGAGTCGGCGACCAGCCTCGGCCTGCAGATCGTCCGCACCCTGGTGGTGGGGGAGCTTGGCGGGCGGCTGCGGATCACGCCCCGGCCGGGCGGCGGCACCGAGGCGGTCGTGGATCTCCCCGTCGGCAACGAGCCCGACCGGGAAACGGTGACTTAATTCCGGTTAAACAATCGCCTGTTACACGTGCGCGCGGGCGCGGAGCCTGATCGTCCGGCGCTTGAGCGCGCGCCGCTCGTCCTCGCTCATCCCGCCCCAGACGCCGGCGTCCTGGCCGGACTCGATCGCCCAGCGCAGGCACTCCTCCATCACCGTGCAGCGGCGGCAGACCTGTTTCGCTTCCTCGATCTGGAGCAGCGCCGGACCGCTGTTCCCGATGGGGAAGAACAGCTCGGGGTCCACCTCACGGCAGGCGGCTTCGTGGCGCCAGTCCATGATGTCCACTCCTTCTCGGCGACCGGGCGCCTGCGGAAGCGTCCGGTTTGCGCGTCTATCTTTTAGCTTGTGAAGCTTTTCACGAGCCTTGCCGTCTTTCACCGTCGCCCAAGTTTCCCTGGGCCACTATGATGCCGAGCACCAACGCGGCCTGACCGCCAGGCGGCCCGCCGTACCCCCCGAAGGCGACGCACGCGTCATCCGAGCTGCTGACACATGCGAGACGCCCCCGTACCAGGCATCACGACAAGCCTCTCAACGTCGGTTGACGAGCGCAAGAGGGCACGGCGGACCTTCAGCGGAATTTAATGTCAGATCGATCACATTTTGCTTTCGGCGCGTTAGCAAGGTCCGCTCAGCCCTGCGGCAGCCTCGTGAGTCATGCCACGATGCGCAGCGCATGCGGCACGAACTGGAACTTCACCGCCTCGGTCTCGCCGAGGTACTCCCCGTCGGCCTGCAGCGCGATCGGCCGGGCCGAACGCAGCGTGAGGGATTCCGAGCCCAGGACGGACAGCAGATTCCGCCCGCGCGGCGGGCGGCTCCGGACGTACAGCATCTGGCCGACCGCGTTCAAGACCGTGATCAGCCGGAGCCGCTGCAGCGCCAGCAGGTCGAGCCCGGAGTTGAAATCCGGATTAGGAACGGGCAGCAGCGGGCGGTTGCCGAGGTAGGTCCACGGCGAGCGGTTGGTGACGATGGTCATGAACAGACCGCTGACCGGTGGCTCCCCGTCGCGCTCCACGGTCAGGGCCGGCCGGCGCCGGTCGGTGCCGGCGTAGTACTGGTGCACCATCGTCCGCAGGAACAGCGACACGCTCTCCCGGCGGCCCTGCGCCCGGAGCCGGTCCACCTCCCGCACCACCTCGGCGTCCCAGCCCAGGCCCGCGCTGAAGGTGAAGTACCGGTCGTCGGCCAGGCCGAGCCCGATCGTACGGTGCCGGTCCGCCGCGACTGCCTCTCGTACCCGGCGGATCGCCGCCGCGGCGTCGAGCGGCAGGCCGAGCGCCCGGGCCAGCACGTTGGCGCCGCCGCCCGGTATCACCGCGATGAGCGGCCTGTCAGCAGAGTTCAGGCCCATGAGGCCGTTGACGACCTCGTTGATCGAGCCGTCCCCGCCGTGCACGATGACCAGGTCCGCGGTGGTCGCCGCGGCCAGCTCGCGCGCGTGGCCGCGGTACTGGGTGCGCTCCACGTCCAGGTCCAGCACCCCGGCCAGCGTGCGGACCGCGAGGTCGGTGACGGTCGCCGTCATCGACGTCGCGTTGCGGTTAACGATCAGCAGGCCGCGCACCCGCCTAGGCTAGCCGCCGCCTAAGCTGGAAACCTGCGCGGCCCCTGAACATGGATAGGTGTGACGACATGGCGACGCGACCGGCCAAGGCATCCACACCGGCCGAGGCATCTACGCCAGCACCGGCGGCGGCCCCGCGGCCGCGCGCGCTGCGCCTGGCCGCGGCCGTCCTCGCCGTCGAGGCGGCCGGCATGTGCGTGGCGGCGGGTTTTTCCGCCGTCTCGACCGCGGACGGACAGTCCTACCAGCGGGCTAGCGGTATCGCGCTGACGGTGATCGCGGTCGGCACGGCCGTCGTGTTCGCGCTGTTCGCCCGCGGCGTGGCCAAGGCCAGGCCGTGGACCAGGACCCCGGTGGTCATGACCCAGCTGGCCATTGGCGTGTGGGCCATCTACCTGCTGAGAGACCACCGGCTCGAGTGGGGCCTGCCGATGCTGCTCGTCGCGGCCTGCTGCCTGGCCGCCCTGTTCACCCCCGCTAGCCTGCGCGCCCTCAACCGCCCGCCTGTGCGGCCCTAGGACAAGCGCCTGAGCGTCACGGGCTCCGGGACCGTCCGGCCTTACTCCTCGGTGGTCAGGCCCTCGCGCAGCTGAGTCAGGGTCCTGGCCAGCAGCCGGGACACGTGCATCTGGGAGATGCCGAGCTCGGCCGCGATCTGGGACTGGGTCATGTTGCCGAAGAACCGGAGCAGCAGGATCTTCTTCTCCCGCGGCGGTAGCTGCTCGAGCAGCGGCTTGAGCGATTCCCGGTACTCCACCCCCTCCAGCGCGTCGTCGACCATGCCGAGCGAGTCGGCGACGGCGGGCGCGTCCTCGTCGCCCGAGTCGGGCGCGTCCAGCGAGACGGTGGAGTAGGCGTTGGCCGACTCCAGCCCTTCGAGGACCTCTTCCTCGCTCATCTGCAGGTGGGCCGCGAGCTCGGAAACCGTCGGCGCGCGTCCCTCCCGCTGGGCCAGGTCGCCGATGGCCTTGGTCAGCGAGAGCTTGAGTTCCTGCAGGCGGCGCGGCACCCGGACCGCCCAGCCCTTGTCCCTGAAGTGCCGCTTGATCTCGCCCACGATGGTCGGTGTGGCGTAGGTGGAAAACTCCACGCCGCGCTCCAGGTCGAACCGGTCGATCGACTTGATCAGCCCGATCGTGGCGACCTGGGTGAGGTC
>DAIOWL010000229.1:0-1911 GCA_036758545.1 Streptosporangiaceae bacterium
GCTCACGCTGGACGGCTGAGGGTGGCCCGGGCTGATACGGGCGCTGTGCGAGGCTGGCGGGAAAGGGCGGGCTGCCGACGGGGGTGGCGATCCTTTCAGCCGAACGGGCCTGGCTACCTGCCCTCGCATCACGGTTCACGCGGACCTCGCGGTGCACACCGGCATCATGGAGCCGGGACCTCCGGCCCGGCCTGAACCACGGCGATGTCACATCACCGTGGTCCTGACCACGACGATGTCACATCGCCGTGGTTCCGCACCGCGGAGCGCTGGTGCTGCTGTGACGTGGGTGGTGGCTGGGGCTATCTGGCATTTGAGGAGGCGTGGCCGTCCGGATCTGCGGGCCCGGCTCGCCCGCGGTTAGCTGGCTCCCCCCGCCAGGTTCAGTCCACGACCGCGCCACCGGTGAAGTTGATCTCGCTGGCGGTGATGGTGCGGGCCCAGTCGGACGCCGCGAAGACGGCGATGTTGGCGACCTCGCCGTAGCTGGGCAGGTGGCCCGTTAGCAAGCCGACGGTTCCGGGCGCGCCCTCGGTTCCGGGCGAGCCCGCCGTTCCGGGGGCGCCTGCGGTTCCGGGCGCGCCGGCGCCGTCTGGCTGACCGTCGTGGTTGTCGTATCCGGGGGATCCGGGCGAGAGTAGCCAGCTCACCCGCACGCCGTGCGGCCCGAACTCGGCTGCGAGCTGGCGGCAGAGCCCGGCGAGGGCGGCCCAGGCGACGTGGGAGCCGCCGAGACGCGGGATCGCCTCCCGTCCGCCGGCCATGACGAGGATGACGCCGCGGCCGCGGGCGGTCATGTGCCGGCCCGCGGCGACGGCCACGTTGAAGTGCGCGGTAACCGCCTTCGTGACCGGCCGCAGGAACTCCTCGAACGGCATCGCGAGCAGCGGCGTGCCCTGGACGTCGTCGTTGGAGGTGGCGTTGAAGCAGATGTCGATGTCGGCGCCGGCGGCGACGCCGTCGGCGTGCCGCTCGACCGCCGCCCGGTCCAGGACGTCGACCTGGGCCACGTACGCGGTGCCGCCGTTGTGCCGGATACGCTGGGCGACGTCCTCGAGCGTGGACCGGGTGCGGCCGGCGAGGTGCACTGTGGCGCCCTCGCGGGCGTAGGCCCGCGCGACCGCGGATCCGATCGCGCCGCCGGCGCCGTAGACGATCGCGGTCTTGGCCTCAAGCAACATGCGACTCACTCCTATCGGATTCAGTGTCATCAGATTCAGGGGCCGGGCGCAGGTGACGGAGCTGGATCGCGGCGAGGACGGCGGCCCCGAGCACGATAGCGGCGCTGACGGCGAAGACGGCGTGCAGGCCCTGGGTGAAGGCCTGGCGGGCCATCTGGACCAGGATCTGCCCGGGCTGGCCGGGCAGGTGGCCGGCCGCGGCCACCGCGCCGCCGAGGGTATCCCGGGCGGCCGCCGCGGCCCTGGGCAGGATCCCGGGCGGCAGGGCGCCGTCCAGCTGGCTGCGGTAGACACGGGTACCGAGGACACCCAGGACCGCGATGCCCAGCGCCCCGCCGAACTCGGCGGCGGTCTCCGAGAGCGCCGATGCCGCCCCGGCCCGCTCTGGCGGCGCCGACCCGACGACCAGGTCGGTGGTCAGGGTGTCCACCGGGGCCAGGCCCAGCGAGAACACCACCGACCCGGTCACCAGCATGGCCAGCCCGGCCACGCTGCCCACCAGGGTGAACAACCCCAGGCCGACCGCTGCCAGCGTCAAGCTGGCCACCATGACGACGGCCGGCCGGAACCGCCGGGCCAGCACCGGGGTCAGCATGGACCCGGCGACGAACCCGGCCGAGGACGGCAGCATCCACAGGCCCGCCGCCAGCGGCGACAGGCCCAGCACCAGCTGCAGGTACTGGGTGATGAACAGCAGGGTGCCGAACCCGACGAAGAAGCTGAGCAGGTT
>DAIOWL010000229.1:2011-7740 GCA_036758545.1 Streptosporangiaceae bacterium
GGTACTGGGTGATGAACAGCAGGGTGCCGAACCCGACGAAGAAGCTGAGCAGGTTGGTGGTCAGCGCCGTGGTAAGGGCGGCGGAGCGGAACAGCCGCAGATCCAGCAGCGGGTCGGCCAGCCGGTGCTGGCGCCGCACGAACGCCGTCCCGGCCGCGAGGCCGGCCACGATGGACACCGCGGGCAGCCATCCGAGGCCGTCGCGGGTGACCTGCTTGAGCCCGTAGATGACCGCCAGCACCGCCACCACCGACAGGGCCGCGCTGAGCAGATCCAGCCTGCCCGCCGCGGGATCACGGAACTCGGGGAGTAGCAGCGGCCCGAGCACCAGCAGCAGCGCCATCACCGGCACCGCCAGCAGGAACACCGATCCCCACCAGAACCACTCCAGCAGTATCCCGCCCAGCAGCGGCCCGATCGCTCCGCCGACCGAGAAGCTGGTGATCCACACCGAGACGGCGACCGTCCGCTGCCGCGGATCGGCGAACATGTTGCGGATCAGCGACAGGGTCGAGGGCGCCACCGTGGCCCCGGCCACCCCGAGCAGGGCACGGGCCGCGATCAGCATCCCTGCGCTCGTGGACCAGGCGGCCAGGAGCGATATGACGCCGAACGCGGCCGCGCCGATCAGCAGCAGCCGGCGGCGGCCGATGCGGTCGCCGAGGGTTCCCATGGTGACCAGCGATCCGGCGGCCATGAACCCGTAGATGTCGACGATCCACAGCAGCTCGGTGCTGCTGGGCTGCAGGTCCTGGCTGATCTCGGGGACGGCCAGGTTCAGCACGGTCAGATCCATCGCGTACAGCAGGCACGGAATCGTCAGCACGGCCAGGCTGATCCACTCCCGCCGTCCCGCCCGCCGGGCGATCACCATGTTCACGAACTCCACCCTGCCGTAGCCGCCTGTCGGTCGGCTGTCGGTCCCGGCCGGGCGTGCCATCGCCGGTATCCTGACCAGGTGCGTTTCGGGTTGCTCGGCACCGTGGCCGTGTGGGCGGACAACGGGAGGCTGGCCGAGGTCCCCGAGGCCAAGGTCCGCGCCTTGCTGGCCGATCTCCTGATCCACCTCGGGCAGCCGGTGCCGGCGGACCGGCTGATCGACGATCTGTGGGGCGATGACCTTCCCGTCCATCCCGCCGGCGCCTTGCAGGTGAAGGTCAGCCGGCTGCGGCAGGCGCTGGAGAACGCCGAGCCGGGCGGCGGTGACCTGGTGGCCTTCCGGTCACCGGGCTATCTGCTGCGGGCCGGCCGCGATGCGCTGGACGAACGCCGGTTCGCGGCCCTGGTCGAGCGGGCCGGCGCGACTACCGATCTCCGGGACCGGGCCGGGCTGCTGGCCGACGCCCTGGCCCTGTGGCGAGGCCCTCCGCTGGCGGACTTCGCCGACGCCATGTTCGCTCAGGCGGCGATCGCGCGGCTGGAGGAGCAACGGCTGGTCGCGCTGGAAGAGCAGGCCGAGGTCCGGCTGGCGCTGGGCGAGCACAGCCTGCTGACCGGTGAGCTCGGTGAGCTGGTGGCCGACCATCCGCTCCGGGAGCGGCTCCGCGCCGCACACATGCTCGCCCTGTACCGGGCCGGCCGGCCGGCCGAGGCGGTGAACAGCTACAGCGAGCTGCGCGGCCGGCTGGCCGACGACCTTGGCCTGGATCCCGGGCCGAGCGTGGCCGCCCTCTATCAGGCCATTCTCGAGCAGGCCCCGGGCCTTCAGCGCGTGCAGGCTCCGCCTACCCTGGGCGCCCGTCCCCGGACCAACATTCCGGCCATGCTCACCGACATGGTCGGCCGGGCGGCGGCAGTAGCCGATCTGCGCGCCCTGCTAGACGAACACCGGCTGGTCACCCTGACCGGGCCTGGCGGCGTGGGCAAGACGCGGCTGGCCCTGGAGACGGCGACGCAGGCGGCGGATGCCTTCCCCGATGGTGCCTGGCTGGCCGAACTGGCCGGGCTCGCCGGGACCCGCACGCCGGCCGACGCGGTCATAGCCGTCCTGGGCGTCAGGGACGACAGCTCCGCGGACCCGGCCGATCTGCTGGCCGAAGCGCTGCGCACCAGCCGGATGCTGCTAATCCTGGACAACTGCGAGCACCTGGTGGACCAGGTCGCCAAGCTGGCCGCCCAGGTGCTCCAGGTCGCCCCCGGGCTGCGCATCCTGGTGACCAGCCGGGAACCCCTCATGGTGGCCGGTGAGTACGTCTGGGCGGTGCCTGCGCTGACGCAGTCCAGCGCCGTGCAGCTGTTCGCCATGCGGGCCAGCGCGGCCGCGCCTGGTTTCCGCCTCGATGAGGGCAACGCCCAGGCTGTCGCCGGGCTGTGCCGGCGGCTCGACGGGATTCCGCTGGCGCTGGAGCTGGCGGCGACCCGCGTCCGGGCCCTGGGCGTGCACGAGCTCCTCGCCCGGCTCGACGACCGGTTCCGGTTGCTGGTCACCGGGCCCCGCGACGCCCCGCCGCGGCAGCAGACCCTGTGGGCCGTTATCGACTGGAGCTGGGAGCTGCTCACCGAGCCGGAACGGCTGGTGCTGCGGCGGCTGGCGGTAGGCGCGGACGGCTGCAGCCTGTCCGCGGCGGAGGCGATCTGCGCCGAGGACGGCCTTGATGTACTGGGCCTGCTGGCCAGGCTGGTGGATCGCTCTCTTGTCGTGGTGGCGGACGGGCCGGACGGCCCCCGGTACCGGTTGCTCGAGAGCGTCGCGGCGTATGGCCTGCAGCGCCTTGAGCAGGCGGGAGAAGCGGGCCGGCTGCGGGTGCGGCACCGCCGTTACTACACCGATTTTGCCGAACGGGCGGCACCACGCCTTCGCCGCCACGACCAGCGGTCCTGGCTCAGGCGCCTGGACGCCGAGGCCGCCAACCTGCGCTCCGCCCTGGACTGCGCGCTCAACGACCACGACGACGACGCCCTGCGGATGGTCAACGCCCTGGCCTGGTACTGGTTCCTGCGCGGCCGGCTCACCGAAGCACGGCGCGCGCTGGAGCAGGCCCTTGCCCTCCGGCGGGGATCCGCCACCGCGCAGGCCACGGCCATGGCCTGGCTGAGCGGTTTCACCGCCCTCGCCGGAGATCGCCGTGAGCTCTCCGGGCCGCCGCCCGGCGACGTTGACGACGACGCCGTCCGGGCGACGCTGGAGTGGTTCGGTGCCTTCATCGCCTCGGATTTCGGTGACCCGTCGGTGGGCGAGGCCATGGTCGGCGAGG
Source organism: Streptosporangiaceae bacterium (assembly GCA_036758545.1). Lineage (GTDB taxonomy): Bacteria > Actinomycetota > Actinomycetes > Streptosporangiales > Streptosporangiaceae > Palsa-504. The sequence continues at coordinate 5,206 of DAIOWL010000229.1, forward strand.
CGCTGGCAGGCTTCCGGGCGCTCGGCGACCAGTGGGGCATCGCGGCGGCGCTGAGCACCCGCGCCAAGCTGGCGATGATCCGCGGCGACCCTGCCACCGCGCACCACGACGCCCTGCAGAGCCTGGAGCTTTTCCGTGAGCTCGGTGACCGCTGGGGGCAGTTGCAAGCCTTCGAATGGCTTGGTGCCGCGGCGGCGGCCACCGGGGACCGCGCGCAGGCAGACCGGCTGCACCGGGACGCTCTGCGCATGGCCGAAGACCTTGGCCTGTGGCCGCAAGCCGCCGACGCGCTGTCGTGGCTCGGCCGGAGCGCGTTGCGGTCCGGTGACCTGGCCCAGGCTCGCGAGCTCCTGGAACGGGGCATGCGGCTCGCGGCCGAGCAGAGCTACCAGCCCGGGCAGGTCTTCGCGGAGCTGGGCCTCGGCCAGACGGCCCGCATGGAGGGCAAGCTCGACGACGCCGAAATCCACGTCCGCAACGTCCTGCACACGAGCCAGCGGATCGGCTCCGAACCAGACGTGGCCCGCACCGTCTCGCTGTCCGAACTCGGCTTCATCGCCGAGCACCGCGGCGACCCGGCCGCCGCGCGCTCATGGCATATCCAGAGCCTCACCGCCGCGCAGGCACTCGGTGACCCGCAGGCCGTGGCGCAGGCCCTCACCGGCCTGGCCGGGGCACACGCCAGCGGCGGACAGCCTGACCGGGCGGCCCGGCTGCTCGGAGCGGCGGACGCGGCGTGGCACCCGCCGGGCGCCAGCCATCAGCCCGGCGCCAGTGCCGACGCCAGTGCCGACCGCGACGTTAGGCGCATCACCGTCGTGACACGGCAGGCGCTGGGCGATGCCGCGTTCGCCGTTGAGTTTGAACGCGGCCGCCAGCTGAGACCGCAGCAAGCCTCGTCCCTGTGACCGCACGTGTATCACAGGCCGCGGTCGTGAGCACCGTCCTAGTGGGGCGCTTCAGCCAGATAGGGCGCCCGACGGCGGTGACCGGCGCCAGGTAGGCGCCGGAGCGGCAAGGGGGGTTAAACCCATGGCGTCCATTCCAGAACTCGGGCTCACGCCGGACCACGATCTCGGGGCAGTGCACACACTGCCGGAGTTCCGGGCCATCATCGACAGCAATCCGATGACCCCGGCCGAGCGCGAGACGCTCGCCGAGCAGGCGGAGGCCATGATCGACGGCCTGTACGTGCACCTGCTGCAGAAGCGTGCCATGTACGGAATCGACCCGGCCCAGCGGCTGCGCCTGCTGCGGCGCAGGCTCGCGCAGATGACGGACGCGCAGTTCCACGCGGAGCTCCTGCGGATCTTCACCGAGCTTCGCGACCTGCACACCAACTACATCCTTCCCCACCCCTACCAGGGACCGTTCGCCTTCCTGGGCATCCTGCTCGAGCAGCACTGGGAGAACGACGAGCCGCGCTGGATGGTGTCGAAGGTCTTCAATGCCCTGACCGGCGATCCTCATCTCGTTCCCGGCGCAGAGGTGACGCACTGGAACGGATCGCCCATCGCCCTGGCCGTCGCGCGCAACGCCGAGCTGGACGCGGGCAGCAACCCCGCCGCCCGGATGGCCCGCGGCCTCGAGAACATGACGCTCCGGGATGCCGCCATGTCGCCAGCGCCGGACGAAGACTGGGTCGACCTGCGCTACAGCGTCAACGGCTCGATCTTCGAGACACGCATCCCCTGGCGCGTGTTCGACAGCATCGACGATTTCAAGAAGGCGATCAGCGGTGGCGGCGGCAGCGCGCTGGCGGGCGTCGAAGCGCCCGCTTCGCATCTGGTCGGCCTCGACCTGCGCACGGAGCTGGTCCGGGCCGTCAAGAAGAGGATGTTCGCGCCCGAAGTCGTCGCGGCCGAACGCCGGATGGCGGCGGGCGCGGCGCCGCCGGCACCAGCCGCCGACGGAACTATCCCGACAACGCGGCCGGAGATCGCGGCCCGCACGGTCACGACGGCGCACGGCACGTTCGGGCACTTGCGCATCTTCACCTTCAGCCTGGAGCTGCACGACCCGAATAATCCGACCATCGAGGACTTCGACGAATTCTTCGCCGAGGTGCAGCGGGTCTTGTCGCTCATGCCCAGAGAGGGCCTGATCGTCGACGTACGCGGCAACGGCGGAGGCTTTGTCTACGCCGCCGAGTCCCTGCTGCAGTACCTCACCCCGCGCCGCATCCAGCCGGAACCGACGCAGTTCATCAACACCCCTGTGACCGCGGCGTTGTGCGCGAAGGCCAAGGACCTGAACGCGTGGAGCGACTCGATCAACGCGTCCATCGAGACTGGTGCGCAGTACTCCAGCGCGATCCCGCTCTACGGCGAGAACTCGGACGACGCGGTGAACCAGACCGGCCAGCTGTACCACGGTCCGGTCGTGCTCGTGACCGACGCGCTGTGCTACAGCGCCACCGACACCTTCGCGGGCGGGTTCCAGGACCATGAGATCGGCACCGTCATCGGCGTCGAGCCGGTCACCGCGGGCACCGACGCCATCGACGACATCGCGGCGGTGGAGGACTTCGTCGCC
>DAIOWL010000229.1:7750-9043 GCA_036758545.1 Streptosporangiaceae bacterium
CGACAACACCGGCGCCGGCGGCGCCAACGTCTGGGAGTTCAAGGACATCCTGGCCGACTGGCCCGACGGCCCGTTCAAGCCGCTGCCCGCGGGCGCCCAGTTCCGCGTGGCGCTGCGGCGCACGCTGCGGATCGGGAAGCGCTGGGGCGGCCAGGCGGTAGAGGATCTCGGCGTCCTTTCGGATATCCGCTACCGGATGACCAGGCGCGACCTTCTCGAGGGCAACGCCGACCTGATGGAGAAGGCCGGCGAACTGCTCGCCGCGGGCACCCCTCGCACTCTCGACGTCACGGTGACCTCCCGCGACCGTTCGGCCGTGGAGCTGGCGGTGACAACGGCCGCGCTGACCAGCCTGGACGTCTACGTCGACGGCAGGCCGGTCACGACGGCCCGGGTGCTCGACGGCATCAACACGGTGACGGTCCCGCTGAGCGGCTCCGCTTCCGTCTCGATCCGCCTCGACGGATTCGACGGCGCGACCCTGGTCGCCGCGACCACCCTCACGCTGGACTAGCCGACGCCCGCGGAGCTTGAACGGGCACCGACGTATGGGGTGAAGGGGCCCCTGCCCCCGATAGATAAGGGCAAGGGCGCCTTCACCCCGGCCGGTTGCCGCGGGCGGAGCGCTGATAGTGGCGCCGGGCCTTCATCCTGTTGCCGCAGGCGGCCATCGAGCACCACCGGGCGGCGTTGGCCTTGCTGCGGTCGATGAGAAACAGGCGGCATTCGTCGTTCGCGCACGGGCGCAGTCGTCCCGGGCTCCGCCTGGCCAGCGCGTCCCAGGCCAGGATGGCGCGGACGGCCAGCTCGCGGTCCGGGGCAACGCTGAGGGTCCAGCCGACCCGGCCGTCGTCGATGGCCGGGACGGAGGTCACGCCCTGCAGTTCCGGCGCGAGCACGGCGGCGGGCCGCTGGCCGCGCACGACCGCTTGCAGCGCCTGGCGGACCCGCAGCACGTGCCGCAGTTCGGCCTCGGTGCCACGGCCGCCGGCGGCGGCCAGCCAGGCCCGGGCCCGGACGGGATCGGCGAGGTCGTCGGCTGGTACTCCGTCGATCACCGGGGTGCTGTTGAGCAGCGCCAGCAGGAAGCCCTCGTCCGCGCCCGTGTCCGCGAGCACTGTGTCCGCCACCACACCACCTAACCTCATTGACTCACTTGACAGGTTACAACAGCGCATGCTGGACTGTCATCAGTCATCCTAACCATATACAGGAGATGACTGGGTTAGAAAGAGAGGCAACCATGGGCCTGTCCTGGCAGCAAGGACCGCTGGCACCCGGAGCCGTCGGCCG
>DAIOWL010000230.1:0-4770 GCA_036758545.1 Streptosporangiaceae bacterium
AGCGGCGCACCGCGCCGCTGTACCGGTTCTTCTCGGTCCGCGACGAGTTCCCGGCGCTCTACCCGGTGGCCGACGGCGGCCAGCCGGTCCTCGGCGAGCTGTACGACGTGCCGATGGGCCCGCTGAGCGCGCTGCTGGCCACCGAACCTCCCGAGCTTGAGCTCTCCATCATCGAGCTCGAGGGCGGCGATCTGTCGTTCGCCATGGTGCTCCGCGAGGCCGAACACAAGCTCGGCATCCACAAGGACATCACGAGCTACGGCGGGTGGCACGCCTACCGTGCCGCCGCGCTCAGCGAGGCTCCGGACAAACGGCGGCCGCCCCTCTGAGCCACACCCCGGTCACGTCCGCCGGGGTAGCCAGGGCGAAGATCCTGGCCAGCGCGTCGGACGTGTCACGGGCGTGACGCAGGTTGACCGCCAGCGTGCTCCCGTCGGCCGGGCGCAGCCAGACCGCGTCGAAGTCCTTGCCGACCGCGAGGTCGCCGACCCGGTCCCCGAGTCCCAGTGCCCGGGCGCCGGCCCGGGTCGCCAGGTACAGCAGGTGGGCTGGCGTCAGGCTCAGCCCGGCCGGGCCGAGCAGCTGCTGGACGAAGTAGGCCTGCAGCGCCTCCTTGGGCAGGAAGAGCCCGGTGCCCGCGCCCACGTCGGAGCCGAGCGCGACGCCGATCCCGTGCTCCACGTGCCGGCGCAGCGGGAAAAGACCGCTGCCCAAGGCGCTGTTGCTGGTCGGGCAGTGCGCGACCGAGGCGCCGTGCTCGGCCAGCAGGGCAAGCTCGGCGTCGCCGGGGTGGACGTTGTGCGCGAACACGCTGCGCGGGGTGGCCAGGCCGTGCCGGCAGTAGGTGTCGAGGTAGTGCCGCGCCCCGGGGAACAGGCCAGCCACGGTCGCGACTTCGGCCGGGTTCTCGTTGATGTGCGAGGTGAACCAGACGCCCTTGCCGAGCAGCTGCGCGCAGGCGTCGAGCATCTCGTCCGAGGTTGACAGCGAGAACCGCGGCGTGACGGCGTAGCGCAGCCGGCCGCGGTCGTGCCAGCGCAGGATCAGGTCGGCGCTGTCCGCCAGCGCGGTCTCCGGTGAGTGCAGCAGGTCCGGGGGCAGTTTCCGGTCGGACAGCACCAGGCCGGAGGTGATGTTCAGGCCCCGCTGCTCGGCCGCGGTGAACAGCTCGTCCATGGCCGGGGCGAAGTGCGAGCCGAACACCAGCGCGCTGGTCGTGCCCGACGCCACCAGGCCGTCGGTGAACTCCCCGGCCACCGCCCGGGCGTAGGCCCGGTCGGCCAGCTTGCACTCCTCGGGCAGCGCGTACCGCTCGAGCCAGTCGAGCAGCGGCAGGCCCAGGCCGCCGATCGCCCGGATCTGCGGGAAGTGAACGTGGGTGTCGACGAATCCGGGCAGCAGCAGCCCGCCGTCCAGGCGGGTGACCGCCTCGCCGGGGTGGGCGGCAGTCACCTCGGCGAGCGAGCCGCGGGCGCGGATCACGCCGTCCCGGACCAGCAGCGCGCCGTCCTCGGCCAGCGCGGCCGCCGGGTCCCCGGTGAACGGGTCGCCGGGCGTATCGACGACGGTCGCGGCGTAGATGGTCATGTCGCCGCCGCCTTGACCGCGGCCCGGCTCCCCAGGGCGGGCAGCAGCGCGGCGGCGACCGCGACCGCGATCACGGCCGGGTCCTTGCCGGTGATCCCGGGCTGGCCGATCGGGCAGGTGATACGGGCGATTATCTCCGAGCGGTGGCCAGCTGCCGCAAGTTGAGCCGCGAAGCGCGTCCACTTGGCGGCCGAGCCGATCAGCCCGATGCTGCCCAGCGGCTGCGGCAGCCGCAGGGCCGCGTCGCACAGCGCGTAGTCCTCCGCGTGGTCGTGCGTCATGATCAGCACGTGCGCGCCGGGCGGCAGCTGCTCGAGCACCTGCTCGCCGAGCAGCGTGGGGTGGATGCCGACGTCGGCGGTGCCGTCGATCACGTCCGCCAGCCGGACCCGGTCCAGCTGCTCGGGGCGCGAGTCGACCAGCAGCAGCCGGATCGGCAGCCGGGACAGGATGCGGGCCAGCTCGTAGCCGACGTGCCCCACGCCGAACAGCGCGACGACCGGCCGCACCGGGAGCGGCTCGAGCAGCAGCCGGACCACCCCGCCGCAGCACTGGCGGCCGTGCTCGTTCCTGGCGTGCGGGTTGAGTCTGGCCTCGTGCAGCTGCGGCTCGGCGGCCCCGGACCCGATCATCTCCCTGGCCCGGGCGACCGCGGTCGCCTCCAGGTTGCCGCCGCCGACGCTGCCCCAGGTGCGCTCGCGGCCGACCACCATCTTGGCGCCCGCCTCGCGCGGCGCGTGCCCGCGCACCTCGGCCACGGTCACCAGCACGCCGGGCTGGCCTTCGTCCCGCAGCTGCTGGGCGGCTTTGAGCCAGTCCATCTCACACCCCCGCGTAGGACGGAGCCGACGCGGGCTCTCCGGTCCGGGCGACGGCGTCGCGGGCGGCCTGGACGGCCCAGAAGACGGCTTCCGGGGTGGACGGGCAGCCGAGGTCGACGCTCCAGCCCGCGGGCCCGAACGCGGCCACCGCCTGCCGCAGCGCCTCGCGCATGCTGAACGCCTCCATCAGCGGCGGCTCGCCGACCGCCTTGGAACCGTAGACCACGCCGGATTCGGTGGCCCGCTCGAACAGGTGCACGTGGAACTCCGGCGGCATCTCCGAGAAGCTCGGGATCTTGTAGGTCGAGGCGGCCTGAGTGTTAAGCCGCCCGCGGTGCGGCCCGTCCGACTCGTCCCAGAGCAGCTCCTCCAGCGTCAGCCAGCCGACGCCCTGCACGAAGCCGCCCTCGATCTGGCCGACGTCGATCAGCGGGGACAGGCTGTCGCCCACGTCGTGCACGATGTCCGCGCGCCGCAGCCGGTACGCGCCGGTGAACCCGTCCACCTCGACCTCGGCCACGGCGGCGCCGTAGGCGAAGTACTTGAACGGCTCGCCCTGCATCCGCTCGGCGTCCCAGTGCAGCCCTTCGGTGCGGTAGAAACCGGCCGCCCACAGCTGGACCCGCTGGAAGTAGGCGTCGTGCACCAGGTCGGCCCAGGCGATCTGCTTGTCGTGGAAGCCGATGCCGGTGACCACGCCGTCGGCGAACCGCACGTCGTCCGGGTGCACGCCCAGCTGGCCCGCGGCCACGGTAGCCAGCCGCGCGCGGATCTGGTCGCAGGCGTTCTTGACCGCGCCGCCGTTGATGTCCGCGCCGGAGCTGGCCGCGGTGGCCGAGGTGTTCGGCACCTTGTCGGTGCGCGTCGGCGCGAGCCGGACCCTTGTCATCGGTATGCCGAGCGCGGTCGCCGCGACCTGGATCATCTTGGTGTGCAGGCCCTGGCCCATCTCGGTGCCGCCGTGGTTGATCAGCACCGAGCCGTCCTTGTACACGTGCACCAGCGCGCCGGCCTGGTTGAACGCGGTCAGGTTGAACGAGATGCCGAACTTGACCGGGGTGATCGCCAGCCCGCGCTTGGCGTCCGGGTGGGCGGCGTTGAACGCGGCGACCTCGGCCCGGCGCCCGGCGAAGTCGCTGCACTCGATCGCCTGCGACCAGACCGCCTCCAATCGCTCGGCGTGCCGCACCGGCTGGCCGTACGGCGTGGCCTGGCCGGGCGCGTAGAAGTTCCGGTGCCGGAGCTCGTCCGGCTCGACCCCGAGCTCGGGCGCGCAGCGGCCCAGGATGTCCTCGATGACGATCATGCCCTGCGGCCCGCCGAAGCCGCGGAACGCGGTGTTCGACGGCCGGTTGGTCTTGGCGATCCGCCCGGTGACCTCGATGTCGGGGATCCAGTACGCGTTGTCGATGTGGCACAGCGCCCGGGCCAGCACCGGCTCGGACAGGTCCAGGCTCCAGCCGCCGTTGGCGGTCAGCGTGGCGCGCAGCGCGCACAGCCGCTTGTCCGCGTCGAAGCCCGCCTCCCAGGTGGCGAAGAACGGATGCCGCTTGCCGGTCATGGTGATGTCCTGGGTGCGGTTCAGCCGCAGGCTCACCGGGTGCCCGGTGAGGGTGGCGCCGAGCGCGGCCACCGCGGCCAGCCCGTGCGGCTGGAACTCCTTGCCGCCGAAGCCCCCGCCCATCCGCAGGCACTGCACGGTGACCTGGTGTGCGGACAGGCCGAGCACGTGCGCCACGATGTCCTGGGTCTCGGACGGGTGCTGCGTGCTGGACTGCACGAAGATCTGGCCGTTCTCGTCGACCAGCGCCAGCGCGGCCTGGGTCTCCAGGTAGAAGTGCTCCTGGCCGCCGATCTCGAGCTCGCCGCTGAACCGGTGCGTGGCCCGCTCGAGCCCGGCGGCCGCGTCGCCGCGGCTGACCGTGCGCTGGTGGCCCTGGTAGCTCCCGGCCTCGATGGCGTCGTGCACGCTGACCAGCGCGGGCATCAGCTCGTAGTCGACCTCGACCCTGGTCGCGCCCTGCCGGGCCGCCTCCAGCGTCTCGCCGAGTACCCAGCAGACCGCGTGCCCGTAGAACATGACCTCGGTCGGGAACAGCGGCTCGTCGTGCTTCTCGCCGGCGTCGTTCAGCCCGGGCACGTCCTGCGCGGTCAGCACCCGGACCACGCCGGGCACGTCGTAGGCGGCCGCGGGGCGCAGGCCGGCGACCCGGGCGTGCGCGTGCGGGGCCTGGACCGGCCAGGCGTGCAGCGTGCCGAGCGTGCGCCCGACCAGGTCCTGGGTGTACAGCGCGGCCCCGGTGACGTGCAGGTCCGCGCTCTCGTGCGAGACCGCCAGGCCCACCACGGGCCGGTCGGGGCG
>DAIOWL010000230.1:4870-9038 GCA_036758545.1 Streptosporangiaceae bacterium
ACCTCGCGCGTCCACGGCCTGCCCGCCAGCGCCCGCTCGGCGGCCAGCGCGCGGATCGGCGTGGCGGCCACCCCGCCCAGCCCGATAAAGATGGATTCGACCGAACGGTCCGGGCCCAGCCGCAGCGCATAGGCAACCGCCACGCCGGAGATGTCGTCGAACCGGCGCTTGGCGATCTTGTGGAAGGCGGTGACCGGGGCGACCGGCAGCGGGATGCGGATCGTCTTGATCAGCTCGTCCGGACGCTTGACGCTCTGCCGGTAGCCGGTGAAGTACTCGGCCAGCCGGACCTCCCGCTCGCCCCGGCTGGAGGCCAGCACCAGGGCGGCGTCCAGCGCGAGCAGCGCGGGCGGGGTGTCGCCGATCGGCGAGGCGGTGCCGAGGTTGCCGCCGAGCGTGGCTCCGTTGCGGATCAGCCGCGACGCGAACTGCGGCCACAACTGGTCCAGCAGCGGCACGCGGAACCCTGATCCGCCCAGCCGGGCCTCGATCTCGGACAGGCTCAGCGCGGCGCCGATGTCGATGCTGTCCCGGCCCACGGTGAGCTCGCGCAGCTCCGCGATCCGCTCGATGCCGACGCTCAGCGCGGCCCTGGTGTGCCTGATGTTCAGCTCGACGCCCCAGTCGGTGGATCCCGCCACCAGCTGGGCGTCCGGCTCGGCGGCCAGCAGCGCCAGTGCCTCGGTCAGGTCGGCCGGGCGGACGTAGCGGCCCTGGGTGTTCGAGCTCGTGGTGGCGGCCGGGGCCGGCGCGGGTGCGGCCAGCCGGGTCAGGAACGGGTCGTCCCCCGCGGGCTGGTCCAGGGCATAGGCCGCGTCCCTGATCGGCCGGTAGCCGGTGCAGCGGCACAGGTTGCCGCTGAGCGCGTGCAGATCGAAGCCGTTCGGGCCGTGCTCCTCGTCGGCGCTGGCGTCCCCGGCCGGGCGCTCGCCGTTGGCGGTGGCGGTGGTACCCGACCCGTTCGGCCCATGACCTGGCGCGCCGGTGACCGCCGGACGCCGGTCCGGCCGGTAGTACTCGGCCGCCATCGAGCAGATGAAGCCGGGCGTGCAGTACCCGCATTGCGAGCCGCCCCGCTCGGCCATCTCGCGCTGAACCGGGTGCAGCCGGCCGGGCCGGCCCAGGCCCTCGGCCGTCACGACCTCCTGCTCGTCGAACGCCGCGGCCGGCACCAGGCAGGCGTTGATCGCGACCCAGCGGGTCCGGTCCGGCCCGTCGTCGCGGGCCACCAGCACCGCGCAGGCGCCGCACTCGCCCTCGGCGCAGCCTTCCTTGCAGCCGGTCAGCCCGCTGCCGCGCAGCCACTCCAGCAGCGTGACGTGACCGCCGACCTCGCCGAGCTCGCGAGGCCGGCCGTTGACCATCACCCGGGGCCCGGCCGTCCGCAGCTCAGCCGTCCGGGACTCTGCTAGTCGGGGCTCCACCGCACACGCTCCTGCCTTCGCCGCCGTCACCCTGCCGCTACCCAGGAGCGGTCCGGCAGAACGCGCCGGCGCGTTCACTTGCTTACCTTCTGACCATAGCTCGTTGCGATCTAATTCGCCAGATCAGAATGAAAACTCTTTTCCGTATCATGGATAACGAGGCTATCGAGGTTAGCTTCGGCCTGCGCCACCGGGCCGGCTCAGAAACCCGCCTCAGAAACCTGGCACGGATTGCCAGGCGCGGCCGGGGTCCGGCGCGTCGTCGCGGGTCACCGTGCCCTCGATCAGCCCGTACGGCCGGTCCGCCGCGTAGTACACCTCGTTGTCGTTGGGCAGGCCGAACGGGCTCAGGTCGACCAGGAAGTGGTGCTTGTTCGGCATCGACATGCGGATCTCGGCCACCTCGGGGTGCGCCTCGAGCACCTGCTCGCCCATGTAGTACAGCGTCTGCTGCAGCGCCAGGCTGTGCTTGACCGCGAACGACTCGATCAGGATCCGGCGCACGTCGGCGTAGCTCTTGGCCCAGTCCACGTCGGTGCCGGCGTAGCGCCAGCGCGCGGTGACCGCGGTGGCCAGGATGCGGTCATTGGTCTCGGTCAGCGAGGTGTACCGGTCCCGCGGGAACCCCCAGAACTCCGAGCCCGTCGACTTCAGCACGACCAGATCGGTGAGGCCGGACACCACCCAGGCCGAAGGGCCGTCGATGGTGACGACGGTGGTCCTGGTGCCGCCGCCGGCCCGGGAGAACGCGTGCCCGTGCTCGCCGCCGTCCACCGAGATCCGGTCCCAGCCGTACTCCTCGATGGTGATCTTCGCGCCGGTCACCCACTCGAAGTCGTCCACGAAGTGCCGGCCCAGCCGGAGCCCGAACTCCTCGATCTCGCCCACCCCGTACTGCTGGGCGAAGGCGTAGACGGTGTTCTTCTGCGTGTCCGTGGCGACGACCTTGGCGTTGTCGCCGAGCAGGTGGGCGTCGGCGAAGTCGCCGCGCAGCGCCGAGGACACGTTCAGGTCCTTGATCTGGTGCCGGTCACCGTCGCGGGTGATGTGCACCAGGCGGACCTCCGCCTTGCCGTACTGGTTGTCGCCGAAGGTGATGGCCATGATGAGCTCCTGAAGTGGAAACGATTTACCGTAATGTGGATAATGAGAGCCGGAACGGTGCCCTGACCTCCGGCGGCAGGCCGTCCAGGATGTCCAGCCCGGCCCGCGCCCCGGCCTGCCGGTCCGTCCCGGCCTGCCGGTCCGTCCCGGCCCGGCGGTCAGACTCGGCCGCGGGCACTCCGGCCGCCCGCAGCAGGCCGGCCAGCTGCGGCTCGGGCAGCAGGCGGAGGAACCGGTCGGCCAGCGCCTCCCGCGCCGCGGCGCTGGGCCTGCCGAGTACCCGCAGCCGGGCCATTCCGCCGTCGGGGTAGATGTCCAGCCTGACCTGCCCGGTCACCGGCCCGCCCGGTACGGCGAAGCGGTGCTGGGTGTCGGGCTGCAGCGCGGTGCGGGGCAGCAAGTCGCCCCCGTCGCCGCTGAGCGCCGCCCAGCCCGGGGCGTTGCCGACGAAGTGCGAGGTGTCGAGCTCGACCACCTCGGCGGACCCGGCGCAGGCCAGCCGCACCTCCACCCAGTCGTTCGCCTGGTCGCGCCGCCGGGAGGTCTCCCAGCCGTCGCCCATCACCCGGGCCTGGCCGGGCAGCAGCAGGTTGGCGGGGGAGGAGTAGAACATGTTGCTGCAGCCGGTCACGACGGCGCCGTTCTCCAGCGCGGCCAGGTCGATGGTGGCGGGCAGCAGCCGGGGGTCGGGTACCGGCTCGCCGTAGACCCGGAGCCTGGCCACCCCGCCGTCGGGGAACATGGTGAGCCGAACGTGCGTGGCCCGCTGCCCCGGCTCAACCTCGAACTCGTTCCTGGCGTCGCCGGCCACCGGGCTGCGCGGCACCAGCGTCGTCCATCCTGCCTCGGCCAGGTCGGCCCCGGAGGGATAGCCCTCCGCTCCGCACGCCTCGACCGACACCTCGGGCGGGTAGTTACCGGTGAAGTAGGACGTGTCGACCACGACCCGGCGCACCACGCCGCCGCAGCCCAGCCGGATGATCGCGGCGTCGCTGCCCGGCTCCCGCCGCCGGCGCGTCTCCCAGCCGTCCATGATCTGGCCCTTGTGGCCGAACGTGTGCGGCCGGAACACCGGCTCCTCCGGCTTGATCAGGTTCTCCCGCTCGGCGAACAGCTCGTCGTTGGCGTAGATCACGCTGCCGCCGAGCGCCCGGCCCGCCAGGTCGGGCCACGCCTGCTTGTCCTCGCTGTTCATGCCGGTCACCGTCCCTGCCTCGTCTGCTGGTACGTTCATGCCCCGGTCACCATCTCGGCTAGCCGGTCCCGGGCGATCATCTGCCCGGTGCGGCGGAGCAGCCGGTCCGCTTCGGCCCGGCACCGCTCCAGGTCGCTCAGCGCGTAGACCACGGCGATTCCGGCCTCGGCCAGTTCGGCCTCCCTGAGCGTGCTGCGCCCGGCCACCGCGACGACTGCGATGCCGCGCCGGGCCGCCGCCCGCGCCACCCCTACCGGCGTCTTGCCCGCCAGGCTCTGCGCGTCGAGCGAGCCCTCACCGGTGATCACGAGGTCCGCGCCGTCCAGCGCGGTCTCGAAGCCGGCCAGGTCGAGCACCAGCTCGATGCCCGGCCGCCTGGTCGCGCCGAGCACGGCCAGGGCAGCGAAGCCCACACCGCCGGCCGCGCCCGCGCCGGGCGTCCCGG
>DAIOWL010000231.1:0-9014 GCA_036758545.1 Streptosporangiaceae bacterium
CCTGGCGGCTGCCGTCGGGGAGGGGTTCGGTGACGTCGCCCGCTGGACGCTGGATGCGCAGTACGGCCTCGGGGGTGCCGACCTCCTCGGCCAGACCGCCCAGCACGCGCTCCCCGGTCCCCGCGGTGATCAGCGCGAACTTCACCGACGAGCTGCCCGAGTTGAGGACCAGCACCGAGCCGCCGGAGGCTGCCATGGCTGGGATGCTACCGGGGTCCGGGAAATTGGCTGGCGCCGGCCGGCCGGACCGCCCTAGCGTGAGGCCCATGGTGCCGCTCAGTCACGTACTCACGTTCGCCGCCGTGGTCAGCGTCCTGATCGCCATCCCGGGGCCGAGCGTGCTGTTCACCATCAGCCGCGCGCTGACCGTCGGCCGGCGGGCCGCGCTGCTCACCGTGGTCGGCAACGAGCTCGGCCTGTGCGTGCAGCTCATCGCCGTCGCGTTCGGCGTCGGCGCGGTGGTGGAGAGGTCCGCGCAGATCCTCACGGCGGTGAAGTTCGCCGGGGCCGCCTACCTGGTCTTCCTCGGCGTTCAGGCGATCAGGCACCGCACCTCGATGGCCGAGGCACTGGCCGCGCGCGTGCCGCCGGTGACGCCGCTGCGCGCCATCAGGGACGGGTTCGTGGTCGGCGCGGCCAACCCCAAGACGATCGTGTTCTTCGTGGTCGGGCTGCCCGAGTTCGTCAGCAGTGCCCCGGGTCACCTGCCGGTGCCGGCCCAGATGCTCATCCTCGGCGCGCTGTTCCCGGTGATCGCGCTCGTCTTGGACAGCGCGTGGGCGGCCATCGCGGGCACCGCCCGGCAGTGGTTCGTCCGGTCGCCGCGGCGGCTGGCCATGATCGGCGGCACCGGCGGCCTGGTGATGATCGGGCTGGGCATCAGCGTCGCGGTGACCGGCCGCAAGGACTAGCGCCACAGGGCCGATGTCCGGCAAAGCCGGAAAGTTACCGAAGATTTTCTGGCCGGCCACCCATCCGAACGGCCGCCGGCCGCGAAGCACCGGCGTGAAAGGTGATCCGGGGACCGGCTGCGGTCGCGGCATCCGAGCCGGGCGGGCGCAAACCCGCCCGTGCCCCGGCCGCTCGCCGGCTTCCCCGGGTCGCCTGCCACCGGTCCTCCCGCACCGCCCGGGGGGTTCGGGGGGCGGCCCTCCCCAAGGGGGGTCCGGGGGGATGGATCCCCCCGGAAAGAAGGACTACGGAGCTCGGCCGGGCGGATCCCAGGCTCAGCGTCAGGTGCGGTGCACGCTTCACGCGAGGCGCCCCGCCGGCTAGCTAGCCGCCCGAAGGCCAGTCACCGAAAGGATCGTCATGCCCAGTGAGGATGCGAAGCGCGCGAGGCTGTCCCGGCGTTCCCTGCTGCAGGGGGCCGCGACCGCCGGCGCCGCCGGGCTCGCCGTCACGGCCATGGGCGCCGCGGCGCCAGCCCTGGCCGCCACCGGCCCCACCACCGGCAACTCGCCGGCCGCGGACCAGGCGCACGACCACCACGCGGACACCGGCCCGATCATGGTGCACGTGCGCGATGCCCGGTCGGGAGACATCGAGGTATTCGCCGGGACCAGCCAGACCCGGCTGCGCGACAAGGACCTCGCCGCCCGGATCGCGCGGGCGATCGGCTGACCCGGCGCCGCCCGGCAACCGGGCGCGCCCCAACCCGTCTGAGCCAGCCTCGAGCCGCTCCCGAGACGGTTCGAGCCCGTTTCCAGCCTGTGAGGTAATCGCATGTCTTCGCATCGCGAGGCGCCGGAGATCGCCAAGGACCCGGTGGCCGACAGTACCGACGTATACGCGTTCGTGAGCCCGGACAAGCCGGGCACGGTCACGCTGATCGCCAACTACATCCCGCTGCAAGGACCGGCGGGAGGCCCGAACTTCTACGAGTTCGGCGACGACGTCCTGTACGAGATCCACGTCGACAACAACGGGGACGGCCGGGCCGACGTCTCGTTCCAGTTCCGGTTCCGCACCACGGTCCGCAACCCGGAGACCTTCCTCTACAACACCGGCCCGATCCAGTCACTGACCAGCCCGAACTGGAACCGCCGCCAGAACTACGACGTCACCATGGCCTCCGGCTTCAGCAGCCGGACCATCGGCACCGGGCTGGCCTGCCCGCCGTGCAACATCGGGCCGCTGTCCACGCCGGACTACGGTGTGCTGGCCGCCCAGGCGGTGCACCAGCTCGGCGGCGGGATCACGGTGTTCGCCGGGCAGCGCGCCGAGGCCTTCTACGTCGACCTGGGCTCGATCTTCGACCTGGCCGACCTGCGGCCGTTCGCGAACCTGCACGCTACGTTCGGCCTGCCCGGCCTCAAGGCAGGGCCCGGGGTGAACGCCACCAACCACCTCAACGTGCACTCGATCGCGATCCAGGTACCGGTATCCACGCTGACCAGGAGCGGCCACCCGACCATCGGCGTATGGACCACGGCGGGCCGCCAGCGGGTCCGGCTGTGGGACGCCGACAACGGCCAGAACGTGGACAGCGGCCCGTTCCGGCAGGTGTCCCGGCTCGGCAACCCGCTGGTCAACGGGCAAGCAGAGCATCTACGGGCTGGTCGGCGGCGATCCCGGCGGCTTCCCGAACGGCCGCCGGGTGACCGACGACGTGGTCGCGATCGAGCTGCGGGCACTGGCCGGCGTGACGTACCCGCTGATCGACACGACGTTCAAGCCCGACGCGGCGGCGGGCCAGCTCACCGACGGGCTGACCCCGGCCAGCGTCAGCGACCCGCCGCTCGGCCACTTCCCCTACCTCGGGGTTCCGTACAGCGGCTTCAGCAACCCGTCATGACCGAGGCAACTCCGGGACCGTCCGGTCCTGGCACCGTCGTGATGGAACTCGGCGCCGGCGTCGGCGCCCTGATCCTGTACACGCCGGCCAGCCTGGACGGCGAGGAGATCGAGATCAGCCGGGACGGCGCGCCTCGCACCCACTCCCGGGTCCGGCCGCGGCACCTGCCCGGGCAGACCAGGTACGCGGCGGTCTACCCGGGCCTGCCGGCCGGGCGCTACACCATCTGGCGGGCGCACACCCCGGTGACCGCCGTCACGGTGACCGGCGCGCAGGTCAGCAGCTGTCACTGGCCCGGCTGAGCCCCGGGCCGACAGGAGGGCAGGCACCCGGCCCGTTCGGGATAAATGGCTACCGAACGGGCCGGGTGTCACCCTCCCCCGCCTCATACGGGCAAGGGCAGGGCCAAGATCGGCTTGGTGGTGGGCTGGGCCGAGCCGCCAGCCGGCTCGACGGTCAGGCCGAGCGCGTCGCCCTTGACCACCCCGGTGGCCAGCACCGGCGGAGTCTGCCCGTCCTTGGCCGGGGGCAGCAGGCCGGCCGAGGTGATCGCCGGCTTGCCGATCAGCCAGAGCTGGTACACCTTGCCGGACGGCAGCGCGGGCAGCCCGGTGGTGACCACGGCGAGCTCGTGCCGGTCCGCGGCCAGCACCACGGTGGCCGTGCCGCCGTGGGTGACCGGGTAGGTGAGCAGCTTGGCCTTCGGCGCCGACAGAAGCAGCGAGATCGCCTGGTTCTCGGCCCGGACCTGGTTGAGCTCGTCCTGCGTGTGCGCCTGCGCGAAGCCGAACAGCACCGCGACCACGATCGAGGCGGTCGCCACCACCCCGGACAGCCACGGCACCCACGGCACCCTGGTGCGGGTGCGCCCCGGCCGCGCGTGGGTCCTGATCTCGGGCGGAAGCTGGCGGGTGCGCGCCGCGGCGGCCAGCACCTGATCGCGGAGCCCGGGCGGCGGCTCGGTGGTGACGGCGAAGGCCATCGCGGTGGCTACCTCGCGGAACCCGCGTACCTCGCTGGCGCACGACTGGCATCGGCTGAGGTGGCGGGTGAACCGGTCGCGTTCGGCCCCCGGATCCAGCGCGTCGAGCGCGTAGGCGCCGGACAGCGAGTGCAGGTCGTGCCGGAGGAGCCGCATGTCAGCTCACCCCCAGGCAGTCGCGCATCCGGATGAGGCCGTCGCGGATCCTGGTCTTGATCGCGCCCAGGGTGACCTTGAGCAGGTCGGACACCTGACGGTAGCTGTAGCCGCCGTAGTAGGCCAGGGTGATCGACTCGCGCTGCACGTCGGTGAGCCCGTCCAGGCAGCGTCGCACCCGTTCGGCGTCCAGGCTCGCTTCCACCGCCTCAGCGACCTCGTCATGGGGTGTGTGGACTTCGGCTGTCTTGTGCTCGCGGTCGGCCGCCGCCGTGGTCGAGCGGACGCGGTCGATGGCGCGGCGGTGGGCGATCGTCATCACCCACGTCGCCGCGCCACCAACGGCCGGGTCGAACCTGGCGGCGGTCCGCCACACCTCGAGGAGGACCTCCTGGGTTACCTCCTCGGACTGGGACGGATCCCTCAGAACCCTGCGAATCACGCCGTACACCGGGCCGACCAGCCGGTCGTACACCGCCTCGAACGCTTCGGTGTCGCCACGTGCCACGTGGACGAGCAGGAGGTCTAGATCCCGCTCTCCCCTCCTATCCGTGGTCGCGGACGTGAACCTGGACGCGTCCGAATCGTTCGGGTTCATATGTCACCTTCGAAGCCAACGCCGGATCGGATGGGTAGAACATGGCCGAATTTTAAGAAATCTGACCGGCCCTGGCCTGGCTCAACGCAGAGCTGAACCGGAATATCCGCATAAGTGGTTTTTGCTCCGGGCGTGACGGGCCTTCCGGGAGGCGGCGCCGGCTGGTATCACTGAAAACGTGGCGGGTGACGGCCCGGTCACGGCTTCCCGCCCAGGAGTCCGGAGGTGGCCATGCGCGTGTTCTGGGTGGTGCTCGTCGTCTGGCTGCTCATCGGCGCCCTCGCCGCCTGGCAGCGGGGCTATTACACCGCCTCGTCGGCAAATTGCTCCGGCGTGGGCACGATCCTGGTGACCATTGCGTTCGGCCCGGTGAATTACCTCGGCGGCAACCCGAAGCTCACCTGTCACTAGCGCTGTCGTCGGGCTGGGGGTTCTCGGGCTGGGGGTTCTCGGGCTGGGGGTTCTCGGGCTGGGGGTTCTCGGGCAGGGGGTTCTCGGGCAGGGGTTTTTCGGGCGGGGGTTCCTCGGCGGGGGCCGGGCGCGCCAGCAGGGCGGACACGGCCGCGCGCATGGCCTTGAGGCCGGCCCCGCGGGGCACCTTGAGGGACACGTAGGCGATGGCGCCGACCGGGATGGGGAGCCAGAAGTTGACCAGCCGCCAGCCGAGCACGCCCAGCGTGGCCACGCTACGGGTGACGCCGAAGCTGACCAGCAGCAGCGGGGCGATCGAGTCGACGACGCCGAGCCCGCCCGGGGTCACCGGCAGCGCGCCGGCCACGTTGGCGATCCCGTAGGCGGCGAACAGCTCGACCGGGTTGACGAACCGGCCGAACGCCGCCACGAAGCACCACAGCGACGCGGCGTCGAGCAGCCAGTTGAGCGTGGCCCAGGTCAGCGACATGACCAGGGTGCGCCGGTCGCGGCCGAGCGCGGACAGGGATTTCGCCGCGTCGAGCAGGGCCTGCTCCAGGCGGTCGCCGGACAGGCCGGGGATCCGGTCGCCGATCGCGTGCAGGATGCGGGAGGCGCGCTCGGCCCCGCGGATAAACCCGAAGGCCAGCGCGGCGATCGCGAGCAGGATCACGGCGCCGGTGACCGCCACCGTCACGTAGATCGGGTGGAACCCGGCCAGCGGGATGGAGATGACCAGGGACAGCCACAGCAGCACGTTCAGCACCACGGTGGAGCCCAGGCCCTTGGTCGCCATCATCACCGCGGCGTCGCGGCCCTTGATGCCCGCGTCGGTGAACAGCTTGTAGCCGAGCCCGGCGCTGCCCAGCGTGCCGGCCGGGATCACGTGGGCGATCGCGGCGGCGGCCAGGTCGATGCGGAACAGCACGGACAGGCCGGGATTGTGCGCGCCTGGCGGCAGCAGGGCCTGGGTCAGCAGGCCGTAGCAGAACAGCGACAGGAACTCCAGGATCACGCCAGCGGCCAGCCAGAAGGCGCTCACCTGGCCGAGCAGGTGCAGGTCCTTGCTCGCCCCGACCAGTTCGGGCACGACCAGGTACTCGACGATCAGCAGCAGCGCGAAGATGACGATGCCGCGGCGCAACGGCTTGAGCACCAAAGGGAGCCAGCTGCGCCAGCGCCGCCACCAGCTAAGTCGCTCTCCCCGATGCTCGTCTTGCCGCTCGCCCTGGCGCTCGTCTTGTTGCTGGTCTTGCCGCTCGTCGGCGTCGTCCGCGTCTTCACCGGGCTTCCGGCCGGCTTTCGCCGGGTCAGTCCGCATAAGGCCCCTCCTACCCTGCTTGCGGGCAAGAACGCGGGCACATCCGTAACAAGCGTTATCCTGCCCTCGTGACTGACGCGGCAATGGCGCGTTCGATGTGGACCCTGTTCGAGCCGGTTCACGCGGTGACCTACTTCACGGCCGAGGCGCGTTCGGCCTATGAGCAGGCGGGCTTGCGCGGGTTCTGGCGCGGCTACTTCGCCGGCCGCGCGGCACCGCTCGGCGTGACCGGTGCCGACAGTGCGGCGGTGGTCGCCGCCTCGTTCTTCAACTTCGCGCCCGCGTTCGTGGCCCGCGCCATCCCCGGCGTCTGGGAACTGATCACGCCGGAGGAGGCGCTGCGGGTCCGGCTGGCCGGCGCGGCCGAGGGCCTCGGCAGGCTGCTGGCCGGGCAGGAGGCGGAGGCGGCGGCGGCGGCCGACCTGCTGTGGCGGGCCATCGGCGAGCTCGATTACTCCGGCCGCGTGCTGGCCGCGGCGAACGCCGCGCTGCCGGTTCTGCCCGGGGAGGATGCCGCAGATTCCCCGGCTGCTTCGGGTTCTACCGCTGCTTCGGCTTCTTCGGCCGCTGCCGGTCTGGGCCGGCTGTGGCAGGCGGCCACGCTGCTGCGCGAGCACCGAGGCGACGGGCATTTCGCCGCGCTGGCGGCGGCCGACATCGACGGCTGCGAGGCGGTGGTCCTGCGCTGCTGCCTGGACCTGCGCCGGGAAGACATGCAGCCGGTGCGGGGCTGGACCGACGAGGCGTGGGACGGCGCCCTGTCCCGGCTGGCCGCGCGCGGCTGGGTCGGTGCGGACGGCGCGCTGACCAGCGCGGGGCGGGAGGCGCACGCGGCGGTCGAGGAGGCCACCGACCGGGCCGCGTCCCGGCCCTGGGCCCGGCTCGGCCCGGAGGTCACGGCGGAGATCGCGGCGGCCCTCACCCCGCTCGCGCGGGCGTGCGCGGCCGTGCTCCCCTTCCCCAGCCCGATCGGCCTGCCCGCGCCCGGCAAAGGGCACAGCTAGCGCGGTCGGCGAGGCCGGCACCCTGCACCGGCGCTGGGCAACCCCCGGACCGTACTCGACCCGCTCGACGGGCAGGCGGCGCAGACCGGCTGGTTCCGCGACCAGGTCTCGTTCCGGCTCGGCTATACCGCGCAGCGGCTGGCCGCGATGGCCCGCGGCGAGCTCGGCCAGCCCGGGGAGGCAACCGAAGGCCGCGTCAGGGGATGCGGATGTCGTGGTGCTCGCGGGCGGACTGGAGCTCGGCCTCGGTGAGGTCTTTCTCCCGGACCGGGACGACCAGGCTCCAGTGCTTGCCGACCGGGCAGCGCTGTATCCGCGCCACCACCAGGTCCACTTCCTTCAGCTTGATGCCGGGGATCCAGATGGTGCTGAACATGTGCCCCTTGCGGCACCGCACCACCGTGTTGACGCCCAGGTTGTAGCCCAGGCGCCGCGCGATCAGGGTGCCTCCCACGGCGACGCCGGCTGCGATCAGGATCGTTCTTACTACTCGGCGCGACATCTGACCATTATCGCACCGGGCCGGGGTAACGCGGAGACGGCGGGGATGACCATCTCGAAGGTGGCGCCCTGGCCGCTGGTGCTGCGTGCTCGGACCGAACCGTGGTGGGCCTCTGCGATGGCCTGCACGATGGGCAGGCCGAGGCCGAACCCGCCGGCCTCGCGGCTGAGGTACGGCTCGGCGCGGGTGAAGCGGCCGAAGATGTGGTCCAGGTCGTCCGGCGGGATGCCGCAGCCAGAGTCGGCCACGGCGATGACCGCGGTGTTACCCTCCAGGCGGACGCTGACCTCGATGCGGTCGCCTGGCTCAGTGTGCGCGACGGCGTTCTCCAGCAGCGCGTCCAGCGCCACGACGAGGCGGTCGGCGTCGCCGGACACGGTGGCCTCGGCGGCCTCGCCGAGCTGCCAGTGCCGCGGCACGTGCCCCCAGCGCTCCAGCGCGTCGAGGATCAGGGAATCGGTGGCCACCGGCGCAACCTGCAGGAAGCCTGGGGTCTCGGCCGAGGCCAGCAGCAGCAGCCGGTTCGTCAGGCGGCGCAGCCGGGCCAGTTCGCCGGTGACCACCCGGGCGTCCGCGGCCACGCCCTGGTCGGTGACCGTCTGCTCGATCAGTTCGGCGTGGCCGAGCGCGACCGTGATCGGGGTGCCCAGCTCGTGCGAGGCGTCCACGAGGAACTGGCGCTGCTGCTCCAGCAGGCGCAGGTTCTCCTGGGAGACCCGGTGCAACTCCTCCATGGCGGTCAGCCGTTCCTGGGTGGCCGCCAGCCGTCGGCGGCCGTGCCAGACCATGACCAGGAACATCAGCGCGATCAGCGGGACTTCGGCCAGGTAGTCGGCGTCCTGCTGACCCTTGAGCACCTGCACGCCGATGATCCCGCCGGTGGCCAGCGTCACCGCCGCCCAGGTCAGGATGGTCGGTTGCAGGCGCCACAGCCGGAATCCGTAGATCACGGTCAGGCTGACCCAGATGGCCAGGAACGGCACCGTCTGCCAGGCTGGGAACAGCCGCATCGCGGCCAGGTTGAGGCCAGCGAATACCGCCCAGGCGATGTCCGGCGCCACCGGGCGGAGCCGCCGCAGGCCCCCGCGCGGCGCGAGGCCGGCCGCCGGCTGGTCATGGGGGCCGGCCACGTCCGGCGCGGGCGCTGGTGGCTGGTGCCGGCGGACTAGGTCCTGCGTCCGCACGATCCTCTCCCGACCTGCGATCAGGGCAATCCGCAAAAGCACTCCAAGCTAGCCCCGGC
>DAIOWL010000232.1:0-8982 GCA_036758545.1 Streptosporangiaceae bacterium
CTACGGCCTACTGCAGCGGGGAGGGCCGACGGCGGGTGGGTTAGGCGGAGGCGGACGATGGAGGACGAGCGGACGGAGCGGGCGAGGGACGAGGGGACGGGGGGCGGAAGGCGGCGAAGGCGTTGGTCACTACCAGCGAGCGGGACACGAACTCGTACAACGTGGCGGGGCGGCCGCCGGCGGCGGTGGGCGGCGCGATTCCGGCGGTCGGCTGGATCACCCTGCGACGTGTGAGGATCCGCTGCAGGTTCGTCGCCGAGACCGGGTGGCCGAGCGAGGCCACGTAAACGTCGCGTAGCTGCGCGATCGTAAACGCGGCCGGGGCCAGCGCGAACCCGATGTTCGTGTAGGACAGCTTGGCCCGCAGCCGCTCGCGGGCCGAACCGATGATCGACCCGTGATCGAACGCCGTCTCCGGCAGCGCGCCGACCGGATGCCAGGCCGTGTCCGCGGGAATCCGCGGCGAGACATCGGTGGCGACCAGCGCCAGATAGGCGGTGGCCAGGACGCGGCCGCGCGGGTCGCGGTCCGGGTCACTGCGCGTTTCCAGCTGCTCCATGTGCGCGATCGACGTGATGTCGACCTTGGCCGCCAGATGCCGGCTCGCCGACGTGCCCAGCCGCTCCGTCGCGCCCAGCGGCCCCCGCGGCAGCGACCACTGCCCCTCGAATGGCGCCTTGGCGCGCTGCCAGAGCAGGCAGTCCAGCCGCCGGTCCCGGACGCGCAGCACCACCGCCAGCACCTCATGAGCGAAAAGTTGCCCCTCCACGGATGCATGGTACCGTGGCGTCAGGAGGTTTTAGACTATGAGTCGAAAACTAGGCTTCGCGTCGGAGGTACGGCACCTCGCCACCGAGCGCGACGCCGTGATCCTGGCGCACAACTACCAGTCCCCCGAGATCCAGGACGTCGCCGACCACGTCGGCGACTCGCTGACGCTGGCGCGGCTTGCCGCCGCCAGTTCGGCTCGCACGATCGTGCTGGCGGGGGTCTGGTTCATGGCTGAAACAGCCAAGATCCTTTGTCCCGAACGCGCGGTGCTAATTCCTTCCCGTGACGCCGGCTGCTCTCTTGCGGATTCGATTACCGCGGCCCAACTCCGCGAGTGGAAGGCTCAGCACCCCGGCGCGGTCGTGGTCGCGTATGTCAACACCAGTGCGGAGGTCAAAGCCGAGTCGGACGTGTGCTGCACATCGGCGAACGCGGTGGAGATCGTCTCGGCGATACCGGCCGAACGCGAGGTGCTCTTCCTCCCCGACCAGTTCCTCGGCGCGCACGTCCGCCGCGAGACCGGGCGCGACAACATCCACGTCTGGATGGGCGAATGCCATGTGCACGCCGGGATCAGCCCGCAGGAGCTGCGCAGCAAGGCGGCCGCGCGGCCCGACGCCCCGCTGTTCATCCATCCCGAATGCGGCTGCGCCACTCCCGCGCTGTGGCAGGCCGGCGTCGGCGACCTACCCAGGGCCCGCGTGCTGTCGACCGGCGGGATGCTGACCGCCGCCCGTTCGGTGTCGTCAGGCTCGGTCCTGGTGGCCACCGAGACTGGCATGCTGCACCAGCTGCGGAAGGCCAACGCGACGGTGAGCTGGGAGCCGGTGAATGAGCACGCGGTGTGCCGGTACATGAAGATGACCACGCCGGAAACGCTGCTGCGCTGCCTGCGCGACGGGACCCACGAAGTGCTCGTGGAGCCGGACGTCGCGAATCGGGCGCGGCGGGCTGTCGAAGCGATGCTCACGGTGGGCGCGTGATGGTTCGCGCCCTCCCCCGTACGCAGCCCCGCTGGTCAGCCGACGCAGATGTAGTCGTGGTAGGGTCTGGCGCCGCCGGGATGGCCGCCGCGCTAGTTGCCGCTACACCGACGACGGCGGCGCGCGGCCGGCGGGTGCTGCTTCTTTCTAAGAACGAGCTCGGCGGCGGGTCCACCCCCTTCGCCCAGGGCGGCATGGCGGCGGTGCTCGACCCGGATGATTCGGTCGCGCTGCACGCCGAGGACACACTGACGGCGGGTGCCGGGCTGTGCGATCCGGCGGCCGTGTCCGCGCTGGTGTCCGAGGCACCGGAAGTGATCTCGTGGCTGTCGTCGCTCGGCGCGCGATTTGGGAACGGGCACCTGGAGGGCGGGCACAGCCGCCGCCGGATCGTGCACGCTGGCGGCGACGCGGTAGGGGCCGAGGTGCACCGGGTCCTGGTCCGCGCGCTGCTGGCCAGCCCGGTTTCGCTGCTCACGCACGCGGTGGCGCTCGACCTGGCGGATGGCGGCGTGCTGGTCGGTCTGGTCCGCCCGGGCGAGCCGTCGCTGGTCCCGGGAATGGTGCATGCCCGGGCGGTCGTGCTGGCCACTGGCGGATTCGGGCAGGCCTACGCCACGACGACCAACCCGGCCGGAGTGACAGGTGACGGGCTCGCGCTCGCGGCGCGAGCGGGGGCCGCGCTGCGCGACGTCGAGTTCGTCCAGTTCCACCCGACGGTCCTGTGGGACGCGGAAGGCCGCGGGCAGTGCCCCCTGATCACCGAGGCGCTGCGGGGCGCCGGCGCGGTCATCGTGGACGATTCTGGCGGCCCGGCCGTACCCGACAGCCTCGCGCCCCGCGACGTGGTGTCGGCGGCCATGCTCGAGCAGATGTCGGCCAGGGGCGCACCACACCTGTGGCTGGACGCCACGTCCGTCCAGCAGCTGGACGACAGGTTCCCCACGGTGTCCGCCGCCTGCCGCGGACGCGGCATCGACCCGGCGACCAAGCCGATCCCTGTAGCGCCCGGCGCGCACTACGCGTGCGGCGGGGTGCTTGCCGATATGAGCGGCCGGACGTCGCTGCCGGGCGTCTTCGCCGTGGGCGAGGTCGCCCGTACCGGCGTGCACGGCGCGAACCGGCTCGCCTCGAACTCCCTCACCGAGGCGATGATCATGGGCCGCCGACTAGGCGACCTGCTCGGCCGCGAGCTGCCGGCCGGTGTGATCGCCGTGCCGTCCGCGACTGACGGCGAGATAGGGGTCGCCCCGCTGGCGCGGCCCGCGCTCGTGGCGGCGATGTCGCGTCACGCCGGCGTGGTGCGCGACGAGACCGGCCTGCGTGAGCTCCTGCGAGCGCTGTCGCACGCCCCAGCGGGCGGCGGGCTGGACCTGCCCACGGTCGAGGCTACCAACCTGCACACGGTCTCGACGCTGGTTGCCGAGGGGGCGCTGGCCCGCCGGGAGAGCCGCGGCTGCCACCGCCGGCGCGACAACGCCCCGGCCCCATCGAACGGAGCGGCGGCATGACACTGGACCCAGGCGACCTGGACCGGGTCGTGCGCGCCGCCCTCGAGGAGGATCTACGTTACGGTCCCGACGTCACCACCGCAGCCGTCATACCTCCCGGCACCACGTCCGTCGCGGACATCGTGGCTCGCCAGCCTGGCACCTTGGCCGGCCTCCCCGTGGTGGCAGCCGTGCTGGACGTCGCGTGCCCGGCCGCCACGTTCACCCCGCAAGCCCGCGACGGCGACCGGGTGGCCGCCGGTGACGTGGTCGCCCGGGTGGAGGGGTCGCTGGCCGAGATCCTGACCGCCGAGCGGACGCTGCTCAACTTCCTCACGCACCTGTCCGGCATCGCCACCGCCACCCGCGCGTGGGTCGACGCCATCGACGGCACCGGCGCGTTCGTACGGGACACCCGCAAGACGATCCCGGGACTGCGCGTGCTGGAGAAGTACGCGGTGCGCTGCGGGGGCGGGGTGAACCACCGGATGGGCCTGGGCGACGCGGCACTGATCAAGGACAACCACATCGCCGCCGCAGGCGGGGTCACGGCCGCGTTCCACGCGGTACTCGCCGCCGCGCCCGGCGTGGTGACCGAGGTAGAGTGCGACACGCTCGACCAGGTCGGCCAGGCTCTGGCCGCGGGAGCCACGCTGATCCTGCTGGACAATATGAGCCCGGACCAGATGCGTTCGGCGGTCGCCATGGCCCGTGCCTACCCGGCCGCCAGGCTGGAGGCCAGCGGCGGCCTACGGCTGGAGAACGCAAGGGAGGTGGCCAGCACCGGCGTGCACTACCTGTCCGTCGGCGCCCTCACCCACTCCAGTCCCGCGCTCGATCTCGCCCTCGACGTGGGCTTACCGGCGGACGCATGCCAGTTGCCATGTCCGCAGGATGCCCGGACCGGTGACGGCCGCGCCATGGCAGAGCAGGTTGCAAATTACACACGTGCCGACGTAATAAAACGTGAACGCCCGTTAGTTACTGGTGCACGCGTACCCGTCGATCTGTGTGCTGACGGCTCCTCGGTGCCGGGACAGCGGCGGCGTTCAGACTGGTCGCTCAGCAACACCGCCAGATCATCACGCACCTCACCCAGCGTAGAACTCACGAACACCCGAAGCCGCCGATCCGGCGTCCGGATCACCGCCTCCTCCCGCAGCCCACGGCTCACCGGTCGTTCCTGATCAAGCCCACCCACGCAAGTCCCCAACCAGCCACCCCGGCCGGCAAGGCCCCGGCAGGTCCCGGGGCCCCCAGCCAGCACCGGCGGTCGCAGCCGGTCAAGTGCTCAGCACGCAGCTGCCGTCCACGATCACCGCCGCCAGCTCAACGGCGACTCCCAGCGCTTTGCGCGACCCCTGCGCAGCTCTCCGCAGCAGGTCGATCCTTGCCATGCATAACGCTGTTATCTGTGTGCGGTCGGCCAGCCAGCAGGGGGGTAGCCGACTGAGCGCAGGTAATCGCGGGCCTGCGCCACGGCGGCATCGACGTCCGGCAGGCCGAGGCCGACGATGTAGGCGTCTGGGTTCCCGTGGCCATCGGTGTCGTAGCTGAGCACCCAGCCGGATCGCCAGCCGCGGCCGACCGGGTAGTACTCGTGCCAGACGAGCATGGGTGTCAGCTTGCCGTCGAATACCAGCCCGGCGGAATCCAGGTCATCTTCGAACACCCGGCTGCGAGGGTCGGGCGGGACGATCACCCGGATAACGGGCAGTTCTTCCTCGCGGAGCTTGCCGATTTCACCGGCCGGGTCAGTCACCACGACCTTCAGCGTATCGGCTGAGCGGGCACCGATCAGACGTAGGAAGGCCTCAAGGTTTTAGTCGATCGAGAGCGTGTCACCGAGTGATGGGAGGGCCAGGAGAATGTGCACAGTGCCGCCGGTTTTGCTCGGCGGATCGATCGTCAGGCGCGAGCGCGTAAGCGTGCCCCGAACTGGTGTTTCCTGCGCGGCGAGGCCGACAGCGCCGATCCGCACGGGTGCGAGCAGGCTCAGGGCACGGGCGGACCCGACGGCCTCGGCCCGGGTGTGCGCGCCGAGTTTGGCGTACAGGTTGCGCATGTGGGTCTTGACGGTGCTCGTTGAGACGGACAGCTCGGCGGCGATGTCCGGTGCTGATAGGTGGGTCGGCAGATGACGTCTTGACGCATGCCGATATCGGCATATGATGGCGCCCATGGCACGAGCAGCGACGACGTCGGACGTCTTCAACGCGATCGCCGAGCCGCAGCGCCGGGAGATCCTGGCACTGCTGCGGGCGGGTGAGCGGCCGGTGACCGAGTTGGCCCAGGAACTGGGGATGGCCCAGCCGGGGGCGTCCAAACACCTGCGGGTGCTCCGGGAGGTCGGGCTGGTGCGGGACCGCAAGGCAGGCAAGCAGCGCCTGTACGGCCTTGACGCCCGCGGGCTGCGACCGGTCCACGAGTGGACCGGCGGGTTCGAGCGGTTCTGGAACGAGAGCTTCGACCGGCTGGACGCGTACGTGCAGGACCTCAAGCAGGCAAGGCGGGAGGAGTGACCGTTGGCAGCGACAGGACGGGAGGCGCCGGCGCAGTCAGCGACGGCCGACCGCGAGATCGTGATCTCCCGGGTCATCAGTGCCCCACGGGAGCTGGTGTTCGAGGCGTTCACCGAAGTCCGGCACCTGTCGCGATGGTGGGGACCGGAGGGGTTCACCACCACCACGCGGGCGTTCGAGTTCCGCGTCGGCGGGGAGTGGGACTTCGTGATGCACGGACCGGACGGGACGGACTACCAGGAGTGGATCTCCTGGACCGAGATCGCCTCGCCGGAGCGGATCGCGCTGCTGCACGGTGAGTCCCGCGGCGACCCGAACGCCTTCGAGTCGGTCCTCACGTTCGCGCCCGACGGCGCGGCGACCCGGATCGAGATGCGCACGGTGTTCCCCACCAAGGAGCTGCGCGACGAGGCGATCGAGAAGTACCACGCGATCGAGGGTGGCCAGCAGACCCTGAGCAACCTGGCTGCCTACGTCACCGAGATCGTTCGGAAGGGAGTTGAGGACTGATGGCAGGAAAGGTGTTCTTCAGCGTGTCGATATCGCTGGACGGGTTCATCGCGCCCGAGTCCATCGAGGATTTGATCGGGCAACAGTGGATGGAACTGCAGCAGTGGATATTCCCGCAGCGGTTCTTCCGGGAGAACCTGAAGCTCGGCGAGGGCGGCGAGGAAGGGCGCGACAATGACATCCTGCGGGAGACGTTCGAGCGCACCGGCGCGAGCGTGATGGGCAAGCGCATGTTCGACGCCGGCGAGCAGGCGTGGCCGGAGGAGGCGCCGTTCCACACGCCGGTCTTCGTCGTGACGCACGAGAAGCGTGACCCCTGGGAGCGGCCGGGTGGGACCACCTTCCACTTCGTCAACGACGGCATCGAGACCGCGCTCGACCAGGCCCGCGAGGCCGCCGGCGACCGAGACGTCCGCATCGCGGGCGGCGGCGCGACGATCCTGGAGTACGTGAACGCCGGCCTGATCGACGAGTTCTCGATCGCGCTCTCACCCGTGCTGTTCGGCTCCGGAATCCGCCTGTTCGAGGGCGTGGACGCGGGCCGCGTGGCCCTGGAGCCGGTCCGCGCGGAACCGACGCAGCGGGTGACCCACCTGACCTACGCAGTCCGGGAGCGGTAACTGTCTCGACCTCAGCGCTCCCCCGCCGAGGTCAGCAGCGCGGTGAGATCCTCGACGCTCTGAGCGTGAGGAAGGGCGAGCGTTCGGGCCGCGATCTCGGCCGCGCGCTCCTCCGGGAGGGACCAAGGGCCCCGGCTCCCGCGCCGCTGGTGTCGCGATGGCGCTCAAGTTCACTTGATCTTCCGCCGCGCGCCACCCGGCCCCGGGCGGCGGAATTCGCCTCGTGATCATCGTCGACACCAACGTCGTATCCGAGCTGATGCGCCCCTCCGCCTCCCCGCAGGTCCGGGACCGGCTCAGCACGCGGGCGCCCGGTGAGCTCTGCACGACGGCGGTCACCGTCGCCGGGATCCGCTCCGGCCTTGAGCGACTGCCTGACGGGCACCGGAAGGACAGCCTGCTGGCTATCGCCACCGAGGTGTTTGCCGCGTTCAGCGAAGTCATCCAGCCCTTCGATGCCGACGCCGCAGTCTGGTATGCCAGGATCGTGGCCCACCGCGATCGCCTGGCCAGCCCATTGACGGCTCCGACGCCCAGATAACCGCCATCTGCCGGACCCGCGGCGCGGCCCTGGCCACGCGCAACGCCAAAGACTTCCGGGAGACTGGGATCGACCTGATCGATCCGTGGCAGCAAGCCTGACCGCCGATCACGCAATGCGACCGACTACCTGACAGGCAACCGCGCAAGAGCCGCCAATGTGGTTGGCAGCCTGATTGCCACGGTGGCTATCTCGCATCACACCGTAGCGGGTGATCTGTGTGCTGCCGTCCACATGATTCGATGCGACCGACTTCCGCTTCTGCATGTTATGTAGGTGATCTTCCTTGTCATCTGGACCAACCTTGACGGGTTGGTCTGCTGTGACGAAGGGAGCCCTTGCTGATGGATGCTGCCGATGTGCGCGTGGTCAGCTCACGTGACGGGCGTGGCGGACTGGTGGTCCGGATCGGGATTCCGCTGGCCGATATCTACCTTGAGTTCCTGGGCGGGCGGTGCCGGCCGAACACGGTGCTGGCGGCCGCGTACGACCTGAAGGTGTTCTTCGAGGTGGTAGCCAGGCCCGCGGATCAGGTCCGGCCCGTCGATGTGCTGGGGTTCATCGCCGCTCAGCACGCCGGCCGCGGCGGGAGCCGGGCGTTGCAGGCGGTGGGAGGCCCGGGCGGGTCCGGCGGAGTGTCGGCCGCCACCGTGCGGCGGCGGCTGTCGATCGTGTCGGGTTTTTTCGCGTTCTTGCAGGCCCGCGGGGATGTGGCGGCTAACCCGGTGCCGCGGGGGCTGCCGACCCGCCGGGAGCGGTCCCGCCCGCGCCAGGGGGTTCCG
Source organism: Streptosporangiaceae bacterium (assembly GCA_036758545.1). GTDB lineage: Bacteria > Actinomycetota > Actinomycetes > Streptosporangiales > Streptosporangiaceae > Palsa-504. Next base: position 8,220 of record DAIOWL010000232.1, read on the forward strand.
CTGGTCCGTGCGGCTCGCCGGCTGCCGCGGATCTTGTCCCCGGCCGAGGGCCGGTGCGCTGATGACGGCGCTGCGCACGAACCGGGACCGGGCGATGGTCGCGGCGATGGTGCTGGGCGGGCTGCGCCGCTGCGAGGTCCTCGGGCTGCGGCTGGAGGACCTGCGGGCGGCTGAGCGGAGAGTGTTCATCGCCGAGGGCAAGGCCGGCCGGCAGCGGCTGATCCCGGTCTCGGGCCGGTTCTTCGCCGCGGCGGCCGCCTACCTGGACGCCGAGCGGCCGCCCGGCGCCGCCACCGACCGGCTCTTCGTGGTGCTGAAGGGACCGCGCCGCGGCCAGCCGCTGTCGGCCACGGGGATGGACGAGGTGCTGTCCGCGGCGCGGCGCCGGGCCGGGCTGGACCATGCGACCTGCCATGAGCTGCGGCATACCTGCCTGACCCGGCTGCGGGAGGCCGGGATGGCGCTGGAGGCGGTGCAGGCCCAGGCCGGGCACGCCTCGATCGAGTCGACCCGGATCTACCTGCACCTGGCCGATGACTGGCTCGCCGCGCAGTACCGCAAGGCCGCCGAGGTCATCGACGCGCAGGTCTTCGCCGGCCAGCCGGCCCCATCGGGGAGCTGGCGGTGAACGCCACGCGGCGGGGCGCCAACGGGATGGGCGAACTGCCGGGCTGGGCCGGACTGGATGCCGCCGTGCCCCAGGTCGCGGCGACGATGCGCCGCTACCTGACCCAGATCGGCTGCGTGCTGCGCCCGGGCAGCG
>DAIOWL010000233.1:0-8980 GCA_036758545.1 Streptosporangiaceae bacterium
GACCCGCCCCTACATCGAGAGCATGATCGAGTCGCTGCGCCAGGCCGGGGATCGGCCGGTGCTGCGCTGGGAGGGCGCCGACACCACCGGTAGCGAGTTCCTCGCCGCGATCTACCGGTATGCCCGCGCGCTGGAGTCGCTGGGCGTCGCACGCGGCGACCTGGTGGCGATGTACGCGCCGAACCGTCCCGAGGCACTCGCGCTGCGCTACGCTACGCACCTGCTCGGCGCGGCCTCTGTGTACCTATCCGCCCCGCCCGACCCCGGCAAGCGCGCGCAGATGCTCGTCGACTTCCGCCCGCGCTTGGTCGTCGTGTTCCCCGAGACCGCGCACCTGCTGCCGCCTACCACTGCGCCCTGCGGGGCGATCGGTCCCGTCGAGGAGGTTCCGCTCCACCTCGACGAGCTGGCGAGCGGACAGGACCCGGCCCCGATGGCGAGCCGTGCCCGTCAGGGGGACTTCGCCGTAGTGGTGTCCTCCGGCGGTACAACCGGCGTGCCGAAGGGCAGCGTGCGCGATTTCGCCTCCTATACCAGGATGGTCGCCGTACCCAGCCCGGCAACGCGCCGCCAGCTGGCCAACGGCAAGCTCGCCTACCTGACCCAGGCCCTGGTCGACACCACGCTGCTCGGCGGCGGCACGGTCATCCTGCAGAGCACATTCCAGCCTGCGTCCACCCTCGCCGCGATCGAGACTGAGCGGGTCACCCATCTGTTCCTGGTCGAACCGCAACTGTTCGACCTCATGGATCATCCCGACGTCACTCACTCTGACCTGAGTTCGCTGAGCGTCCTGACCCACATCGGCGCGACCGCGGCCCCGGTCCTGCGGATGCGCGCCCGCGAGCGGCTCGGCCCGGTGATCGCGCACACCTACGGTGCCAGCGAGATGGGTCTCGTCAGCGCGCTGACCCCGCCCGAGCACGACCTCGCACATCCGGACCGGTTCACGTGCGCCGGGCGCGTACTGCCCGGTGTCGAGGTGCGGTTCCGCTCCCCCGATGGCGCCCTCGACGAACGCGCCGGGGCGATCGAGGTGCGCTCACCGGCCATGGCATCCGGATACCTCCGCCGACCGGTCGAGCAGGGCATGAACTTCATCGACGGCTGGTACCGTACTGGCGACCTCGGCGACCTCGACGAGGACAACTACCTGCACATTCACGGCCGCGTCGTGGACTGCGCCGAGATCGACGGACGGCTGGTTACCCCAATCGCCCTGCAGGACCTGCTCTGCCGCCGACTCGACGTCCGGTACGCGGTAATCGTGCTCGACCCCGACAACGCCACCCGGATCGCCGCCGTCCTTTCCTGGCCTGACCAGACCGTCGACACTGCCGGGTGCCTCGACACGATCACCGGGGCGTTCGGCCCGTCGGTGGCATCAACGGTGGTGGTCCTGCCGCTGGACCGGATCCCGCTCACCGAGCAGGGCAAGCCGAACCGCCCGGAGATCCGCCGGCTCGGCCGCGAGCTTGCCGCCGCGACCGGCAGGTGACCCAGAACCAGGTGACCCAGACCTGAGACAGGACACCTGGGTGACCGTTGCCGCCGGGCGAGAGGAGCGATGACGTGGACACGGAGTTCTGGCTGCATGGTTTCCCGGTGCCGCGGAGCACCGCCGGGCTGGCTGTGGAGGCCGAGCGTCGCGGCTTCGATGGGCTGCTGCTCGCAGACAGCGAGAACCTCGTCGGAGATCCCTACGTGGAGCTCGCGCTGGCCGCGCAGGCAACCACGCGCCTGCGGCTGGGACCGGCGGTCACCAATCCCGTCACCCGGCATCCAGCCGTGACCGCGTCGGCTATGGCCTCCCTGCAGATCGAGTCCGGGGGGCGCGCGGTGCTCGTCCTGGGCCGGGGCGACTCGGCGGTCCTGCAGCTCGGTCTGCGGCCCGCGACCACCGCGCAGCTCGAACGTGCGGTGGGTGAGGTGCGGCGGTTCCTGCGTGGCGACGCCGTGCCGACCGGGGACGGGGCGACTGCCCGCCTGACCTGGATCCAGTCGTTCCGGCCCGCCGAGATCCCGGTGTCGGTGGCGGCGACCGGCCCGGCGACCATCGCGCTCGGCGCACGCTGCGCCGACCGGATCGACCTCACCGTCGGCGCCGACCCGCAGCGGGTCGCCTGGGCCGTCGCGGAGGCGCGGCGCGCCGTGCCCGACCAGGGCCCGGCGCCCTCGCTTGGCGCCTTCGTCAACGTCGTCGTCCATCCCGACACCGCCGTCGCCCGCGACCTCGTTCGTGGCAGCGCTGCGATCTTCGCGCACTTCGTCAGCCAGGGGCCGCCCGGAGTTCTGTCGCGCCAGGACCGACACGTGGTCGAGCGCCTCGGCAAGGCGTACGAGGAGGCCCGGCACGGCCTCCGCACCGCCGGCCACGCGGCCCTTCTGCCTGACGATTTCCTGGACCGCTTCGCCGTCGTGGGTCCTGCCGAACAGTGCGCGGAGCGGCTGCGCGAGCTGATCGACCTCGGCCTCGACCGGATCATCATGGTGCCTGCGTCCCGTGACGCCGCCCCGGAGCTCGTGGCCGGGTCGAACCGGCGGTTCACCGACCACGTCCTGCCCCGGCTCCGCCGCTGACGGACGGGCCTCTGAAGACGCCCCCGGACCTGGCGTGACGTATTCCTGTTGCGCTGCCCCAATCCGGCATACCGTCGTTGACGTGGTCGATCGCGATGTAGATGACGCCCTAGCGCGGAGCTTCCTTGCGGGTCTGCCGGCGGAGCTGGCCGGCAGGTTGCGGGCTGAGGGCGAGCGTGCCGACTACCCGGCAGGGACGACGGCGTACCGGGCCGGCGACGACCCGCGGGCGGCTCTGGTGGTCCGAGGGCTCATCCGGGTGTATCTGAGTTCGCCGGGAGGCCGGCAGGTCACCGTCCGCTATACCCGGCCCGGTGATGTGCTGGGGATCGCGGTGCTGGTGGGCGGGCCGGCTCATACTAGCGTCCAGGCGGTAGAGCCCTCGAGCGTGTTCCGGATCAGCGCACGGACCCTGACTGAGGCGGCGCGGCGCGATGCCCGAGTCTCCTGGGCCATTGCCGAGGAGCTGAACCGGCGGCTTTATGAGGTGCTGGAGCAGACCGCAGTCAACGCGTTCGGTTCGGTGCGCCAGCGCGTTGCCGCTCACCTGCTCGATCTTGCCTCCGGCCGGCAGCGGCCGGGCGGTCGCCTGGTGGCCCGGGTGTCGCAGCAGGAGCTGGCGGATGCGGCCGGGTCGGTCCGCGAGGTGGTGGCCCGGGCGCTGCGTGATCTGCGCGCTGCCGGGATCGTGGCCACCGCGGCGGACAGCGTCGTGATCCTCGACCCTGCCCGGCTGTACGCCGAATCCGGGGGTTCCTCTGGCCTGTGACTTTAGTCACCTGGCGCGGGACTGAGGTCACTGACGCAGCGGTGAAGCGGCGGCAACCTGGGTGAGTCAGGCCCGGGACACCGGGGCGCCCTGCAAGAGAAAGATTCCGCCATGAACGCTGTGACCGCGATGTCCTGGGCCGGGCCCGGGTCGGCCGGGGCGGTGAAGGCGGTGTCGGTGATCAGCACCGGGACCGTGCGGATCCGCCCCGAACACCCCTACGGCAGCCGCAAGCCGCTGTACTGGTGGCTGCTGACCTCGCGGCGGTGGACACCGCCACGGCCGATCAACGTCTACGTCATCGAGCATTCCAGAGGGCTGATCCTGTTCGACACCGGGCAGGACCGCGCCTCGGTCACCGACGACACCTACTTCCCCGGCGGTGTCACTGGCTACATGTATCACCGGCTCGCCCGCTTTGACATCGGCGAGGATGACACCCTCACCGCCCAGCTCGCCACACTCGGGTACGCCCCCGCCGACGTGGACACCGCGATCGTGTCCCACCTGCACCAGGACCACATCGGCGGGCTGAGGGAACTGACTGGTTCCGAGCTGCTGGTGTCAGCTGCCGAATGGGCCGAGCTGTCCGGGCCTGCCCCGGAGCTGCGCGGCTTCTTGCGAAGCCATATCGAGCTCCCGGGAGCGAGATGGCGCCAGGTCAGCCTGGAACCCACCAACGATCCCGCCCTGGCGCCTTTTACCGAGTCGCTCGACGTGATGGGTGACGGGTCACTGGTGCTGCTGCCCACCCCCGGTCACACGGCGGGCTCGGTGTCACTGCTGGTACGCCGAGTCGGCAGGCCACCGCTGCTGCTGGCCGGGGACCTCACCTACGGAGCAGAGATCCTCCAGCGCGGCCAGCTTCCTGGCGTGGGCAACCGGCGGCGGCTCGCGGAAAGCTCGCGCCAGGTCCTCGCCCTAGCCGAGCAACAGCCGGGCCTGGTCGTGCTGCCCGCCCACGACCCGACCGCCGTCCAGCGGCTGCTGGACAGCTAACACGGTGAGATAGGGAGAGGTGTGCTGTGACAACGGCATCGGAAATCAGTGTTGCCAGTGATGGCCAGGTGACCAGTGATGTGCTGCTGCTAGGGGCGGCCGGGAACAGCGGTCGGCTCATCGCGGCCGAGCTGGCTGCCCGCGGCTTGTCCGTCCGGCTGGCCGGACGCCGCCGCAGCCCGCTGGAGGACCTCGCCCGGGCTCTGGCCGCTGATGGCGCGACGACGGACGTGCGCATCGTCGATGTCAGCGACGCGGCGGCGCTGGCCGAGGCGATCGCCGGCGTCGGGATGGTCCTGTCCACGATCGGGCCGTTCGCCCGGCAGGCCGGCCCGGTAATCGATGCCTGCCTCGCCGCTGGAGTGTCCTATGTGGACATAGCGAACGAATGGGGGGCGGTGCGGGGACTTCTGGACCGTGACGAGCAAGCACGCGCACACGCAGTCACGCTGGTCACCGGGGCCGGGTTCGGGCCGGCCGCGACCGAGACTCTGGTCCTGCGCCTGGTCGGGCAGATGGGCGCGGCGCCGGACCGTGTACGTGTCGCAGCCGCTGCGGCGGTGACCCGCCGCAGCGACGGGGTGCTCCAGACGATTAAGGAATCCCTATCCCAGGGCGTCGCCGTCACCTACCGAGACGATCAGGTGGTCCAGGAGGCTCTCGGCAGCGGCGCTGCCGTGCTGACCTTCGGCGGCGCCCAGCGGCAGATGCTGCCCGGGCCGGTCGGTGACCTGGAGGCGGCCAGGCTGGCCAGCGGCGCCGCCAACGTGGTGGCGTACATCGCAGACCCGGCAGCGCCCAGCAGTGGAACCGGCTCCTATACCTGGGCCGAAGTTGTCGCCCTCGGCGGGCGCAGCGCCGTCGCCGAGCTAGTGACCGGTGAAGGCGTCCGCGCAACCGCCGCCATCGCCGCCGAAACAGCCCGGCGCGTTCTAGCCGGAGCCAAACCCGGCGCGTGGACTCCGGGCCAGTTGTTCGGTGCCGCCCTGGTTACCGACGCCACCGGCGCCCAGGTGACCGTCGACGGACAGCCAGCATGAGCGTAGAGGAGGAGCACATGGAGATCGATATGCTCGAGGGAGTCCAGCTCGGCGGCATCACACAGTGGATCCGTGTTCGCGGCGCGGACGCGTCCAACCCGGTGCTTCTGCTGATGCAGCAGGGTCCCGGGTTGCCGATAATCAACGATGCGCGGCGCCTGGAGCAACTCCTCGGTCTGGAAAAGGCCTTCACGGTTATCTACTGGGACCAGCGGGGCACCGGCCTGTCATCACCATCGCTACGCAAGGACCCGAACCGGTTCGAAATCAGCGTGACGCGAATGATCGACGACACGGTGAAGCTGCTGGAGCTGCTTCGGGACCGATTCGGTGGCAAGACTTTCGTTGCCGGGTTCTCCTTCGGCGCGACATTCGCGGCGCAGGCCGCTGTGCAGCGTCCGGAGCTCGTGGCCGCACTGGTGGCGGCCGGCATGGACGTCGACGTTCCCGCGGCCGAAAACAACGCCTACTCTTTCGCGCTCGACACCGCCCGCCAGCGCGGCAACCGGCGCGCAATCCGGCAGCTGGAAGCCATCGGCCCGCCCCCGCACACAACCGTGAAGCAGTTCACCACCCGGGCCCGCTGGGTGGCCAACTTCGGAGGCGTCGCGACCAACGCTAACTTCAGCGGCCTGCTCCGCGCGCTCCTGCTCAGCCTGATCCGGTCGCCCGACTACTCTGCCGCAGACATCATCCGCACCGTTCGCGGGATGAGCGCGTCACAGGCCGCGCTGCTGCCCCAGCTCGCCACCACAGACCTGGTTCGCACCATGCCACGCCTCGATGTACCCCTCGTCATGGCACAGGGTCGTCTCGACCAGGTGGCGCCCGGCGAGGCGGCACAGCGATTTCACGACTCACTGACAGCCCCGAGCAAACAACTGGTGTGGTTCGAATCGTCGGCCCACATACCCCACCTGGAGGAACCCGCCAAGTTCCGGGACCTGCTCATGAACGTCAGAGCCAGCCAGCTCGCCAGCACCTGAAGTAGACAGCCGGCCTCCCGGCGGCCTGCAGCCGCTCCGAGCCCGATCAGCTCGCCGCGCTGAGTGGGCCGGGCTGACACACGATCAGCCGTTTGCCCCAGCGCCTGCGCAGCTGGTGAACCGGGTCCAGATGCAGGGTACGAGCCAGCCTGCTGCCTCCGTGCCTGCCAACCGCCAGGATCACCCCGTCATAGTCGCGAGCGCGGGTTTCGGAGCGCACCGCGTTCACCAGGTCCTCGTCGCTGACGAGGCCGCTCGCCTCGCAGCCGATCACCTTCAGGTAGTGAATGGCCAGGTCCATACGATGCTCAGCCACAGACCTCATGCCAGCATCGGGCGGCGGCGCTACGGGCATCCGTCCGATTCCAGCGAAGATCAGCATCTCCGTGGCTGGCTGTGCCTGGTTCGTGGCCAGGGACAGGACCACCACCTCGCACTGCTCGTGCTCTTGCCGAGCTATGAGATAGCTGATCGGCCCCTGCTCGCACTGTTCATCCGCCGCGAGCAAGTCCATGTCCAGCACAAGCAGATACCGCCGCACGTCCATCACCTACCTGACGAGCCATAAGCTCCCACAGGGTTGCCTACCCGATGGCCGCACGCGAAACCTCGCGACCACAGAGGTCGACCGTGTTCCCAGAGCACTCGGCGAAGCCTGCTCTGAGAATGCCTAATTCGTATGCGCGTTCGGGAGGTGCTTGCCGATGTAACCCACGTAGATCTTCCCGGTCCGGCTGGCGTCATCGTGATAGTGGATCCGGGGGGAGAGCAGGCCCTTCCGGGCTATCTTGAAATGCGCATCCATGAAAATAACGCCGTCCGGATGTATGTCCCTGGGAACCGGGAATACCCGCAGTTTCCGGAGTTTGGGTGAGCGTTCGACGGGCTCGGATTCCTGAGTGGAATGCGCGCCCGGCGAATATCCGGGTCGGCCGGGAGGAGTGTGGGCCAGGTAAGCGTGGACACCTTTGCTGAATTCACCGCGGCGCCGCGCGGCCGCGTACCCGTCGAGGACACGCAGCACGTCCCACGATTTGGCGGCCCAGGTGCCGAGCGGGTCGAAGTCGTCCAGTTCCAGCGCGTTCTTCGGGTCCCCGGTGAATATGACGCAGGAAAGCACGTGCTCATCGAGCCGCTCAAGTAGCTCGCCGAACGATCCGGGCGATTGCGCTGCCGCCGCGGCCGCCCGGGTCTGATCGACGCGGCCAACTCGGGAGAGAATGCCGCGAAGCCGGTCGAGCTCCAGCTTCGCCCTCAGCAGCTCGGCCTGCGTCTCGGCGTGAGCCAGCTGCTCATCCTCCAGCCGGGCACGGACCAGATCACGATCGTCTTCTACGTCTTCGAGCACGTCCTGGAGGCCCGCGAGCCGCCGCGATATCTCCCGATGACCGCGCAGCACTCCCCGGCCTTCGGCCAGCAACTCCCGGAACCGGGCGGTCATGTCGTCGGGCCCGCCTGGCACGCCAGTGCGGGAGGCACCAGACTGGAACTCGCTGACCAGGCTGGTGAGCAGCTCACCGGCGATGGCGACCTCGCGGACCGCCGTGCTCGCGCCCTGTCCTGGCGGAGCCAGGCCAGCAGCCCCGTCACCCGGCCTGCGAGCGAAAGGGTCTGGTGGCGTTTCCTGGATGGCTCGCAGGACGGCGGCCGGCTCCTCCCTGGACAGCAAGCGATCGACCTGGGCAACATGCGAAGGCAGCGGCAGGTTCAGTGCCCGGCTTCGGTTCGCCCGGCCCAGCAAATGCGCGAGCTTGCCCGGGGGCTGCTCGGCGATCGTTCGGGCTAGTAGCACTCGGTGCCGCCGGGCGTCGACGGCGCTGGCCGGATCGACCTCGGGCAAGAATGTGCGGACCGCTCCCAGCGGTACCGAGTGCGAGGGCGCGAACGCCTCCTCGAGCTTCTCGGCCGCCCCGGTGTCGAGTACGTAGATTCCGGACAGCCCGACGCACTCGCGGGTCAGCCGCTCGACATGGCCGATCATCCCGGCCACGGGAACATCCGGGATGGGTGCGGCGACGAGGGCGGTGCCGCGGCGCCCGGGATCGCAGATCGCCGATATCAGGCCATCGACCTCAGCCACGGTGACCACGGTCGGCTGGGCGGACAGGATCATCTCGCCGTCGTGGGCTTCTGCCGCCGACAAGATCGCCCGGACCATCTGCGGGACTCCCGTCCACCACGCGTCCCCGGCATCAACGTCCTTGACGAGGCGCTCATGTGATGCAGCCGGTCCGGACGTCGATGGCGGCGCGTTAACGTCGACCCAGACCCAGTCATCCTCCCTGCCGTCACGGTGCACCGTCACGGTCGTCACCCATTCCCCCGCTTCCGCCGCGGAAGAATTCTCGGTCAGCCGGTACCGCAGCGAGCGGGAGCCATCGTGCGGATGCAGTTCGGTCACGACGAGCTCGGCGTGTTCGGCTACCTCGTGAACTCCGGGGGCAACCGCGACGGAGCCGTATCCCTTGAGCGCCAGCCACGAACGGAACTGCTCCGCTGTGAGCCGCACCGCGTCCTGGCCGTGCCGCAGCGAGAAGATCGACCGGTACCCAACTGCCATCCAGATCCCAATGACTTCCCGGAGCCCCACCCGACGACGGCGCTTG
>DAIOWL010000234.1:0-8965 GCA_036758545.1 Streptosporangiaceae bacterium
CTAACCCCGCCCTCCGTCCCGCCCGCGCCCTCGCTCTCGCTCCCCCGCGCCCTCCCCGCCCTCCACCCTCCACCCCCGCTCCCCCGCCCCCCCCTCCGTTTAGGTGAAGGGGCCCCTGCCCCCGATAGACGAGGGCGAGGTCCCCTTCACCCCATCGCCGCGGCGAGTAAATGGGGGCGAGGGCCCCTTCACCCCAGGGCCTCCGCACACGTAGACGTCAAATTGTCAGATGTGCGTGACAATCTGTCGCCATGCCGAAGAGATCCGATTACGACGCCGAACGCCTACGCCGCGTCCTGCAGGCGCAGCGTCAGGTCGTCACGCGCACGCAGGCGCTGCTGTGCGGCATGCCGCACAGCACGGTAGACCGTTATGCGGCTCCCGGAGGCCGGTGGCAGCGGCTTCTGCCCGGGGTCTACCTCGCGCTCACCGGAATCGCGACACAGGATCAGCGGGACATGGCGGCACTGCTCTACGCGGGCCGCCGCAGCCTGCTCACCGGATCGGCCGCGATACGCCGTCATCACCTGCGCCCGGCCGGGCCGGACGTCGTGGATGTGCTGATCCCGTGGGAATGCAGCCGTCAGAGCACCGGCTTCGTCCGGATACACCGGACACAGCGGATGCCGGAACGGTTGTTCGTCACCGGAAGGATCCGTTTTGCCAAGGTGCCGCGCGCGGTGGCGGACGCGGCACGCGGCCTGACCCACTTCGACGACGTGCGCCAGGTGGTGTGCGAGGCGGTCCAGCGCCGGGCCTGCAGCGTAGCCGAGCTGATCGAGGAACTTGAGGCGGGACCGGTAAGGGGCTCTGCTCTGTTCCGCGAGGCTCTGGCCGAGGTCGGCGACGGCGTCCGCTCGGTCGCCGAAGCCGACTTCAGGATTCTGGTCCTGCGCTCCGGCCTGCCCAGGCCGGTGTTCAACGCGCGGCTCTTCGACGCCGACGGCATCTTTATCGCCACCGTTGACGCCTGGTGGCCGGAGGCCGGGGTGGCGGCCGAGATCGATTCCCGGGCCTACCACCTGGCGGCCGCGGACCAGGACCGGACCACCGAACGGCACGACAGGCTGGCCGCCCACGGCATCCTCACCCTGCATTTCCCGCCCCGACGGGTCACAACCGACGCGCCCGGCATCGTCAGCGAGCTCCAGTCGGCGATCGACAAGGGCCTGGCCCGGCCGCGGCTCCCGATCACGGCGGTTCCCCAGGCCGCGTAGCCAACCATCGATCACGGCGGTTCCCCAGGCCGCGTAGCCAACCATCGATCACGGCGGTTCCGCACGCCGCGTAAGCCAGCCGTTGTGGGTGGGGCACAAGACCCGCGCGCGCCCGGGCAAGCCCCGGGACAAGAGTGCCCGCCGCCACCGATCCAGTTCCATCCACCCTTGATGCAACTCCGGGCGGATCCTAATATCCAAGACAAATCGAATCACGCTCGACTTACTAATTGTCACATACGCTGGATATCGAGTGGGTGAGCGATATGAGGCTCGGCGCGACGGCCACGACGGGGATGGTCCGGAGATTCTGCCTCGGGGGGACGGCCCTGCTGCTGGGCCTCGTGGTCGCCGCCTGCGGCGGCAGCAGCACGTCGAGCACCACGACGCAGGCCAGCAGCGGCACGCCGAAGGCAGGCGGGACGCTGACCGTGCTGGAGTGGACCGGTTTCTCGGGTGACTGGCCGGCCGGCCTGGACCCGGCGACGAACATCAACGGCGCCGCCGACCAGAGCCAGATGGACGCCATCTTCGGTGAGCTGTTCGAGCTCGGCCCGAAGGGAAAGATCATCCCGGACCTGGCCACCGGGTATAAGTTCTCCAACGGCGGCAAGTCGATCACGATCACCCTGCGCCAGGGGGTGAAGTTCACCGACGGCACGCCGTTCAACGCCGATGCCGTGGCGTGGAACCTCAAGCGGGACCTCAAGTCCTCCTGCACCTGCAAGCCGACCTGGCCGGTCACCTCGGTCACGGCGACAGGCCCGTCCACCGTACAGATCAACCTCAGCGCGCCAGACGGCGCCTTCATTAACCAGATCTTCGACTCGATAGCCAACTGGATCGCCTCGCCCACCGCCGTGCAGAAGATGGGCCAGAAGGCGTTCGCGGCCAAGCCGGTCGGAGCGGGCCCCTTCATCGTGGTCAGCGACACGTTCAGCTCGCAGCTCGTGCTCAAGCGCAACCCGCACTACTGGCAGGCCGGCCGACCGTACCTCGACCAGCTGATCTTCAAGACAGTCGGCGGCGACGAGGCCGCCTATGAGGCCATGCTGGCCCACCAGGGCCAGGTTTACGAGGGCATGTCCACGCCGGCGCTGATCAAGCAGGCGGCGCAGCACTTCAACGTCGTGAACCAATCGCCCACGACAGTGTACGACCTGCAGCTCAACACCCTGAACGGGCCGTTCAAGGACAAGCTCGCCCGGCAGGCGATCTACGCGGCGACCAACATCGCGCCGATCCTGCAGCACATCTTCGGCAACCAGTACCCGATCGCCCAGGGCTTCACCGGGCCCGGCGGGATCTGCAACCAGCCGAAGGTGCCCGGCTACCCTGGCTACGACCTGGCCAAGGCCAAGGCGCTGGTCAAGCAGCTCGGCGGCCTCACGGTCAGCCTCGGCACGATCCAGAACCTGGTGGCCCAGCAGACCACCGAGGCGCTGCAGACCGAGTGGGCGGCGGCCGGGATCAAGGCCACCATCCACACCTACCCGCTGGCCGCGCTGATCGCGCAGTTCACCTCCGGGAAATGGCAGGCGATGGTGCAGACCGCCGGTTCCTACGACCCGGCGGGCGGCGTCGGGGTCGGCTTCAGGTTCCTGTCCATGTCGCCGTTCAGCGGCGTGCACGACCCGCACCTGGACTCGCTGCTGAACCAGGCCACGGCCGCGCTCAGCCTGAGCCAGCGGTGCACCCTGTACAACCAGGCCGCCAGCTACATCGCCCAGAACTACTACGGCCCGTTCTACTTCGCGTACGCCCCTGCCAACGTCGCGGTCAAGAACGTGACGGGCCCCGGCGTCACCCAGCCGTTGCCGACCGTAGTCGTCCAGCCGACCATCCTGTGGGAGGACGTGGCCTACACCAGCTAGACGAAGCCAGCTTGCACCAGCTAGACGGAGCCAGCTTGCACCAGCTAGACGAACCCAGCTTGACGGCAGGAGACGAAGCCAGCCTGACGGCAGGAGACGGCGAATAAGGCGGTGGCCACGGAAACCAGCGCAGGAATGACACTCGCGCACAAGGTGCGGGGCTCGCCGACCCTCCGGCTGGCGGGCAGGCGCCTGCTCGCGGTGATCCCGGTGCTGTGGGGCGTGACATTCCTGACCTACGTGGTGATGAACCTGCTCCCCGGCGACACGGCTCAGGTGCTGCTCGGCGCCAACGCCACGCCCGCCCAGGTCCATCAGCTGGAAATCAGGCTGCATCTGAACGAGCCCTTCTGGGTGCGGTACGGCGGCTGGCTCGGCGCCACCATCCATGGCAACCTGGGCACGTCGCTGGCCAGCGGCGAGAACGTGACCACGATCCTCGGCCAGCGGCTGCCCGTCACCGCCGAGCTGCTGATCTACGCCTTCGTCGGGTCGATCGTGCTCGCCGTCCTCCTCGCCGTGCTCGCCGCGCGCAGGCCGAACGGCATCGCCGACCGGTTCAGCGTCGTGATCAGCATGACCGGGCTATCGGTCGCCCCCTACGTGCTCGCCGTCGTGCTGGTCTACGTCTTCGCGGTCAAGCTCCAGTGGTTCCCGGCCATCGGGTACACGTCGCTGACCGCTAACCCGCTCGAGAACATCAGGTCGCTGACCCTGCCCGCCATCGCCATCGGCTTCCCGCTGTTCGCCGTCTACACCCGGCTGCTGCGGGCGGACATCGTCGAGCAGATGCAGCGCGAGGACTACATCGTGACCGCGCGGGCCAAGGGCGTGCCGCAGTGGCACATCCTGATCAGGCATGCGCTGCCGAACTCGATGTTCGGCCTGATCACGCTGGTCGCGCTCAACCTGGGCGCGCTCGTCGGGGCGGTCGCGATCATCGAGCCGATCTTCTCGCTGCCCGGTGTCGGCGCGATCTTGATCTCGTCCATCACCAACCACGACGTGCCCATCGTCGAGGGGGTCGTGCTGGTGTTCGCCGTGGTCGTGGTGGTGGCCGCGCTGGCCGCCGACCTGCTGTACGCGGTGCTCGACCCGAGGATCCGGTATGAGCGCTCCGCTTCCTGACCTGCTGCCGGCGGCCGGCGCCACCCCAGCCGCCCCCGTGCGGAGAAAGACCCGCGGCCAGGCGAGCCCGCTGCGGATCTGGCTGCCCCTCGGCTTCCTCGTCCTGCTGGCCGCAGCGTGCTTCATCTGGCCGCAGATCTACCCGGTCCCCAAGCCGGTAGGCGGCAGCATCCTGGAGTCCGGCCTGCCGCCGTTGTCGCCGGGCCACATCCTCGGCACCGACCCGAACGGCAACGACGTACTCTCCCGCATCCTGTACGGGGGGCAGGTTTCGTTCGAGGTCGGGTTCAGCGTCACTGTCATCGGCCTCGTCATCGGGAGCCTGCTCGGCATGGCCGCCGGCTACTGGCGCGGCGCCGTCGACACGACCATCTCCCGGACGCTCGACGTGCTGATCGCGTTTCCCGCGCTCGTGCTCGCGCTCGCCATCGCCGAGGGCCTGGGGCCCAGCGAGCAACACGTGATCTGGGCCCTTGCCATCTTCAGCATCCCCGCCTTCGGCCGGATCGCCCGCAGCGGCACCCTGGCCATCCGCGAGCAGACCTACATGCTGGCGGCGCGGCTGTCCGGCAGCCGGGGCCGCCACATCATCCTCCGTCACGTCATCCCCAACATCATGCCGCAGCTCATGACGTTCGCCCTGCTCGGCTTCGGCATCGCGATCATCCTCGAGGGGGCGCTCAGCTTCCTCGGCCTGGGCATCCCCCTGCCCGAGCCGAGCTGGGGGAGCATGATCGCGCAGGGCCAGCAGGTCCTGTCCGCCACGCCGGAGCTGGCGCTGATCCCGAGCGCGTTCCTGTTCGCGACCGTCGTATCGCTGAACGTCCTCGGCGATGGCCTCAGGGAACGCTGGGGCGTCCGATGAACAGCGGGCCGCTGCTGGAGGTCGAGAACCTCACAGTAAGCTTCCCAAGCCGCCGCGGCGAGTTGCGCGCCGTCATCGGGGTGAGCTATTCGCTCTACCCCCAGCAGACGCTGGCCATCGTCGGTGAGTCCGGATCGGGTAAGACCGTGAGCTGCCGTGCGCTCATGGGGCTTCTCCCGCAAGCGGCGGTCGTCACCGGCTCGGTCAGGTTCAGCGGCGCTGAGCTGCTCGGGCTGACCGACGACGCAATGCGCAGGCACCGCGGCACGAACCTCGCCATGGTGTTCCAGGACCCGTCCCGGTCGCTGAACCCCACGATGAAGGTCGGGAACCAGATCGCCGAGGCCGTCCGCGCCCACCAGCGGGTCACCAAGGCCGAGGCTAAGGAACAGGCCATCGAACTGCTGCGCCTGGTGCACATTCCGGTACCCGGACAGCGCTTCCACGAGTACCCGCACCAGCTCTCCGGCGGCATGCGGCAGCGCATCATGATCGCCATCGCGCTGGCCTGCCGCCCGAAGCTGCTCATCGCCGACGAGGCAACCACCGCGCTCGACGTGACCACCCAGGCGCAGATCATGGAATTGCTGCTCGAGTTGCGGGCCGAACTCGGCATGACGCTGATGCTGATCAGCCACGACCTCGGCCTGGCCCGGTCCTGCGCCGACGAGGTCATCGTGATGTACGCGGGCCAGATCGTGGAGCAGGCATCGACGCCGCAGCTGTTCACGCACGTCCGGATGCCGTACACCGAGGCCCTGTTCGAGGCCATCCCGCGGCTGGAGCGGCCGGCGCACTCGCCGCTGCCGGTGATCGGCGGCAGGCCGCCCGACCTTTCCGCGCTGCCGGCTGGCTGCTCGTTCGCCCCGCGCTGCGGCCGCGCCGCGGACGACTGCCGCGCGACCGCCCCGCCGCTCGCCGAGCACGAACCCGGCCACCGCTGGGCGTGCTGGCATCCCCTGGGGGCCAGCCATGCCAGCTAGCGCGACACCTCTCCTGCAGGTCCGCGACCTGGTGCAGGAGTTCGTGGTCCGGGATTATGGCGGGGTCAAAGGCGGCGTCGTCCACGCGGTTTCCGGCGTGTCGTTCAACGTGTGGCCAGGGGAGACGCTCGGCATCGTCGGCGAGACCGGATCCGGCAAGTCCACGCTGGCCAGGTCCGTGCTCCAGGCGCCCAGGCCCAAGGCGGGCACCGTCACCTTCCGCGGCGCCGACCTCACCACGCTGCGCGGCAAGAACCTGCTGCAGGCCCGGCGGCACCTGCAGATGGTGTTCCAGGACCCGTTCTCCTCGCTTGACCCGAAATGGAAAGTGCGGGAGCTGATCGCCGAACCGCTGATCGCGTACCGGGTCGGCGACCGGGTCGCCAGGCGGCGCCGGGTCGATCAGGTGCTCGAGCTCGTCGGGCTCGACCCGGCCGCTCACGGAGACCGGCGGCCCAGGGAGCTATCCGGTGGCCAGGCCCAGCGGGTCGCCATCGCCAGGGCGCTCGCGATCGAGCCCGCGATGATCATCTGCGATGAGCCGGTGTCATCGCTGGACGTCCTTATCCAGGCCCAGGTCCTCAACCTGTTCGAGCGGCTGCGGGCCGAACTCGGCCTGTCTTACCTGTTCATCGCCCACGACCTCGCCCTGGTCAAGCAGGTCAGCGACCAGGTGGCGGTGATGTACCTGGGCAAGCTGTGCGAGGTCGGGCCGGGCGAGGAGGTCTACCGCCAGCCGCTGCACCCGTACACCCGGGCGCTGCTCGACTCGGTGCCCGGCGCCGCGACCGCCAGAGCCACGAAAACCATCCGCGGCGAGCCGCCGTCGCCGGTCCACCCGCCGAGCGGCTGCCGGTTCCGGACCCGCTGCCCCCGCGCCGAACAGCGCTGCGCGGACGAGGAGCCGGCCATGCGCGAGCTGCCAGCCGGGCACACCGCCGGGCACGCGGTCGCGTGCCACTTCCCGCTGGTACCGGCGGCGGATAGCCCGGCCCGTTCGGAAGAAAAAATCGGAGAGAACCCGAGATGAGGCTGCGTGTCCTGCTCGAACCGCACCACGGTGCCAGCTACGACCAGATCCTGGCGCTGGCCCGGGCCACCGAGGAGTCCGGGTTCGACGCCTTCTTCCGCTCCGATCATTACCAGGGCATCGACCCGGACGACGCCCGCTATCGGCCGACCGACTCGTGGACCACGCTGGCCGGCCTGGCCGTGCAGACCGAGCGGGTGCGGCTGGGCACGCTGATGACCGCGTCCACCTACCGGCGGCCTGGGCCGCTGGCCATCACCGTGGCCACCGTGGACGCGATGTCCGGCGGCCGGGCCGAACTCGGCATCGGCGCCGCCTGGATCGAGCAGGAACACCGCTACCTGGGCATCCCGTTCCCGCCGCTGGGCGAGCGGTTCGACCGGCTGGGCGAGCAGCTGGAGATCATCACCGGACTGTGGGCCACGCCGCCGGGGGAGCGGTTCAGCTTTCACGGCCAGCACTACCGGCTCGAGGACTGCGCCAGCGTTCCCCGGCCCGCGCGGCGGCCGCCGGTCATCATCGGCGGCGCCGGGCCGCGCCGCACCCCCGCGCTGGCCGCCCGGTTCGCCGACGAATTCAACAGCGGCATGTCGGACGGGCTGGCCGCGCGGTTTGCGAACTTTCGCCGGATCTGCGAGCAGTCCGGCCGGGACCCGGCCGGGGTCCGGCTGTCCACCACGCTGCCGGTGTGCTGCGGGCCGACCCGCGGCGAGGCCGCCCGCCGCGCCGCCGCCCTGGGCGAGGCCGGCGCCCGGATGCTGGCGATGGGCGTCACCGGCACCCCCGGCGACATCCTCGGCCGCCTGGCCGAACTGCACGCGGCCGGTGCCGACACCGTCTACTTCCACCTGTACGACGTCACGGACCTAGACCACGTCCGGCTCCTCGGCCGCGAGGTCCTGCCGCAGGTCACAAACATTTAGTACCGAACGGGCCTGGCTTTCGCCCTCACGCCGCGCAGGAGCCCGCGAACAGCGAGAGCGTCGCCCGCTGCACGCGCGCCTGGCCGCCGACGCGCACCTCCAGCGGCACGCAGCCCCGGATCTGGCCATCGGTAAAGGCAAAACCCTGGGCGAAGAACCCGGTCACATTCGCGCAGGGACGGTAGGTGGCGGCGGTCACGCCGTGCGGCGCGTAGGGGGTCTCCATCACAACGTGCCCGCGGGCCGGGGGGTCGATCGTGACCGTCACCGTCAATCCCCTGGGCACGAAGACCGGGATCTTGTAACTGCCGTGGTCACCCCAGCCCGCGGGGTCCCCGGTGGCCACCTTCTTGCCGTCAAAGATGACCAGCGGCCCGACGACCAGGTCACCCGGCGCCGGCGTCTGCGGCGTCGAGTCGGGCAGGAAGGATTCCTCGGCGCAGGAAAAGACCCGCGGATTACCCGGGCTCCCGGCCGGCCCCGTGGGCCCTGGGGATGGCACCGTATGGTGAGGGGCGCTCGAGGCCGCGCCTCCGGTGCACCCCGCCAGGGTCACGCAGGCCAGGATCGGCGCCATGAAGAGCAGACGGCGGCGCATAGTCACATTCTGCTCCTTGCCGCGCGAATCGTCACCCCGCGCGCCACGGGCCCGGCTGGCGCACGGCAAGCGCGGCCCCCGCGGTTACCACCGCCAGCAGCCCCGTGGCCAGGCCGAGCGCTGGTGCGGTCCCGACGTGCAGCACGAGCAGCGCCCCGCCGACCGCCCCGGCGAACATCGCGGTCACCGCGAGGATCCGCCGGCGCAGCACGGCGAGCCCGTGGTCCTTGGCTCGCACGTCGGCCGCGATGCCGGTGAGGGTCATGGTGAGCACGGTGGTGGTGAGGTCCGGGACGGCCAGACGGCGGGCCATCGCGTTCTGGATTCCCATGGCCAGCGCGAGCAGG
>DAIOWL010000235.1:0-7718 GCA_036758545.1 Streptosporangiaceae bacterium
CACGGCGCGGCCCAGTTGCCCGTCGGCACGCTGGAGCGGCGCACGGACAAGACGATCACCAGCGAGGCGGCGCTGCGCACCGACCTGGCCACCGTGCGGGCCCGCGGATACGCGGTGACCGACGAAGAACTTGAGCCCGGCCTGATCGCCGTGGCTGCCCCCATCCGCGGCTACGACGGCGCCGTGATGGCGGCGCTGTCCGTGTCGGGCCCGACCACCAGGATGAACCGGGACGGCCTCCCGGCCGTCGCCGGCTACTGCGCGGAGGAGGCGGCGGCCCTGTCCGCCGTCCTCGGTTACCGGCAGCGAGGTGCCAGGCAGAGCAGGAAGGCAGGTGCCGCATGACCAAGGAGGAGCTGCTCGGACAGCTCTACGACGAGACGCTGACCGGCAACAAGCCGGCGGTGCTCGAGCTCACCAACGCCGGGCTGGCCCAGGGCCTCGGTCCGGAGACGCTGCTGTACGAGGCGCTGATCCCGTCGCTGGAAGAGGTGGGCGCCCGGTTCGAGCGCGGCGACTTCTTCGTCCCCGAGATGCTCATCGCGGGCAAGGCCATGGCCGGCGCGCTGGAGATCCTGCGCCCGCTGCTGGCCGAGACGGGGGCCCAGACGATCGGCAAGATCGTGATGGGCACGGTCAAGGGCGACGTGCACGACATCGGCAAGAACCTGGTCAACATCATGTTCGAGGGCGCCGGGTTCGAGGTCATCGACCTGGGCGTGCAGGTCGCGCCGGAGAAGTTCGTCGCGGCGATCCAGGAGCACAAGCCGGACATCGTCGGGTTCTCCGCCTTCCTCACCACCACCATGCCGATGTTCAAGGCGAACATCAACGCGCTGCAGAAGTCCGGTCTGCGGGACCAGGTCATCGTCATGGTCGGCGGCGCCCCGGTCACCCAGGAGTACGCCGACGTGGTGGGCGCCGACGGGTACGCGTCCGACGCCTCCGCGGCCGTGGTCCGGGCCAAGGAACTCATCGCGCAGCGCCGCGCGCCAGCCCGTGTTTAACCAACAGAGCGCCTAAGCAACGAGCACAACCGGCCGGAGGAAACGAGCCCGTGCACACCATCCTGTCCTCGGCGACCAAGACGGTGCGGATCGGTGACGATCAGCCGTTCGCGATCATCGGCGAGCGGATTAATCCGACCGGTCGGAAGATCTTCCAGCAGCAGCTGCGCGCCGGTGACCTGTCCCGGGTGGAGATCGACGTCAAGGAGCAGGTGGCCGGCGGGGCCATGCTGCTCGACGTGAACATGGGCGCGCCACTGGCCGACGAGGCCGAGCTGATGCGCCAGGCCGTCCCGCTGATCCAGGGGCTAACCGACCTGCCGCTGGTCATCGACTCCTCGATCATCGAGGTGCTCGACGCCGGGCTGGCCGCCTACCAGGGCAAGGCGCTGGTCAACTCGGTGACGGCCGAGGACGAGCGGATGGAGGCCATCCTCCCGATCGTGAAGAAGTACGGCGCCGCCGTGATCGGGCTGCCGAACGACGAGGAGGAGATCCCCGAGGAGCCGGCCCGGCGCCTCGAGCTGGTCCGCAAGCTCATCGGTACGGCCACGGAGAAGTACAAGATCGACGTCGAGGACATCGTGATCGACCCGCTGGCCATGCCGGTCGGCGCGGACACCCTGCACCCGACCCGGACGATCGACACGATCGCGATGATCAAGGCCGAGTTCGGCGTGAACATGACGCTGGGCGCCTCCAACGTGAGTTTCGGCATGCCGGACCGGCACTCGATCGCCGCCACGTTCCTGCCCATCGCGATCAGTCACGGGCTGACCAGCGCGATCATGGATGCCCGCGCACCACAGATCGTCCGCGCGGTTAAGGCCGCCGACCTGGTACTGAACCGCGACGAGTGGGGCGCCAGTTGGATCGCCGCGCACCGGGCGCAGCAGGCCGCACAAAAGGCCGCCGAGGCACAGGCCCAGGGAGCCACGTGACGACGGCGGAGGAAGAGATCACCCAGCCCGTTCGGGTCAATCTGGTCTTCAATGACCGGGCGGTGCGGGTTCCGTACGGCGTGACCTTGTTCGACGCGGCCAGCTGGAACGGCATCGCCATCGACTCGACCTGCGGCGGCCACGGCACCTGCAAGAAGTGCCGGATCAGGATCGCCGAGGACCCGCCCGCGCCGTCCAGCCTGGACATCAGGGCCTACTCGCCGCAGGAGATCAAGGACGGCTGGCGGCTGGCCTGCCGCACCACGGCCGTCCGGGACACGGCTGTCGAGGTGCCGCCGCTGACCACCCGGCCCAAGGCCGCGACCGTCGGCGTCGGCCGCCAGGTCATCTTGCGCCCGGCGGTGCAGAAGCGGTACCTGGAGCTGGCCGAGCCCAATCTGGCCGATCAGGCCAGCGACCTGGAGCGGGTGCTGGCCCAGCTGGACGACCTGGAGCCGCGGGCCGAACTGTCCGTGCTGAAGACCCTCGGCCGGACGCTGCGCGAGGCGGACTATAAGGTCACCGCGGTGGTGGTGGACGACGTGCTGATCGCGGTGGAGCCGGGCGACACCACCGCCCGGCGGTTCGGCATCGCCTTCGACCTGGGCACCACCACGGTGGTGGCCACCCTGCTCGACCTGTCCACCGGCACCCCGGCCGGGGTGGAGTCCACGCTGAACGCCCAGCAGCCGTTCGGCGCCGACGTGATCACCCGGATCAGCGCCACCATGATGGACCCGGGCAACCTGGACAAGCTGCAGAACCTGGCCCGGGAGACCCTGGCCGAGCTGGCCCAGGCGGTCTGCGCCCAGGGTGGCGTCGATCCGGACGAGGTGTACGAGGTCGCGGTGGCGGGCAACGCCACCATGACCCACCTGGTGCTCGGCATCGACCCCGAGCCGCTCGGCATGGCCCCGTTCATCATGGCGACCCGGCTGTACCCCGAGGTGCTGGCGGCCGACCTGGGCCTGGGCGGCATCGTGCACCCGCGGGCCCGCGCGGTGGTGTTCCCCGCGTTCGGCGCCTACGTGGGCGGCGACATCACGGCCGGGCTGCTCGCCAGCGGGATGGACCGGGACGCCAGGGTCCGGCTGTTCGTCGACATCGGCACCAACTGCGAGATCGTGCTGGGCAACCGGGACTGGCTGCTGGCCACGGCCGCGCCGGCCGGGCCCGCGTTCGAGGGCGCCGCGATCAGGTGCGGGATGCGCGCCGCCGACGGCGCCATCGAGGTGGTCACCATGGCCCCCGACGAGCTGACCCTGAAGGTGATCGGCGACGCCGAGCCGCAGGGTCTGTGCGGCTCCGGCCTGGTGGACGCGGTGACCGGCCTGGTCAAGGTGGGCCTGCTGGATTCCTCCGGCCGGTTCGTCCCGGAGGAGCAGGCCGCGGTGGTCGCGCCCGGGCTCGCGGGCCGGCTGACCACGATCGGCAAGGAGCGGGTGTTCGTGCTGCACTGGCGGGGACCCGAAGAATCGGACCCCGCCGAGAGCATCTACCTGTCCCAGCGTGACGTGCGCGAGCTGCAGTTCGCCAAGGCGGCCATCGCCACCGGCTGGCAGATCCTGCTGGAGGAGGCCGGGCTGGAAGCGGCCGACGTCAAGCAGGTGCTGCTCGCCGGGTCGTTCGGCAGCTACCTGTCCCCGGCTAGCGCGATCCGGATCGGCCTGGTCCCCAAGGTGCCGGTGATGCGGGTGGTGTCCGCGGGCAACGTGGCGGGCGAGGGGGCGAAGATGGCGCTGCTCAGCCTGCGCGAGCGGGCCGGCGGCCTGGCGCTGCTGGAGGAGGTGAGGTATGTCGAGCTCTCTGACCGCGCCGACTTCAACGACCGCTTCGTCGAGCAGCTGCCCTTCCCCGACCACTGAGATCGTGGCCTGCGGGGCGCTGGCCGGGCACGTGCGCGAGATCGTGGCCCGCCGCGGCTGGCGGGCCGCCGTAACCCCGCTGCCCGCCGTGCTGCACAACCGGCCGCAGACGATCGTCACAGCCGCCGAACGGGCCGTGGTCTCCGCCCTCGCATCGGGCCGGACCGTCGCCCTGGCCTACGCCGACTGCGGGACATACGGCGCGCTGGACGAGCTGTGCGCCCGGTACGGCGTGCGCCGCCTGCCCGGACTGCACTGCTACGACGTGTTCGGCGGCGCGGACCGGATCGCGGCCATGTTCGACGCCGAGCCCGGCACCTACGTGCTCACCGACTTCCTGCTGCGCAGCTTCGACCGGTCCGTGCTGGCCGGGCTCGGCCTGGACCGGTACCCGGAGCTGTGGGACGACTACTTCGGGCACTACACCCGGCTGGTCTGGCTGGCCCAGGAGCCATCGGCGGCGCTGGCGGCCGAGGCGGACCGGGTGGCCAGGCGGTTCGGCCTGCCGCTGACCCGGGTCGACGTCGGGGTGTCCCGGCTGGAGCAGGCGCTCGGGGAGATCCTATGACCAGCCTGCGCGAACTGCTGTCGGCGCCGCGGTACGAGGTGATACCGGCCAAGGGCACCGAGCAGGCCGTCGCGGACTGGGTCCCCGCCGGGATGACCGTCGCGGTCACCGCGTCGCCGGTCAAGGGCCTGGAGCCGACCGTCGCGCTGGCCGAGAAGCTGGCCGCGCGCGGGTACCGGGTGGTGCCGCACCTGGCCGCCCGTTCGGTGACCAGCGACGCGCACCTGGCCGAGATCGTCGCCCGGCTGACCGCGTGCGGGGTGGACGACGTGTTCGTGCCCGGCGGCGACGCGACGCACCCGGCCGGGCCGTTCGACGGCGCGCTGCCGCTGCTCGAGCGGCTGGACGCGATGGGCCGCCCGTTCGGCCGGATCGGCATCACCGGCTACCCGGAGAGCCACCCCAAGATCCACGACGACATCACCGTCCAGGCCATGTGGGACAAGCGCAGGTACGCCAGCTACATCGTGAGCAACGTGACCTTCGACGCGGCCGGTCTCGGCCGCTGGATCCAGCGGATCAGGGCGCGCGGCGTGACCCTGCCGCTGCAGGTGGGGCTGGCCGGGCCGGCCGAACGGACCCGGCTGCTGCGGATGGCCACGGTGGCGGGCGCCTCGGAGTCGGCCCGCTTCATCACCAGGCACCCCGGCTGGATCCTGCGGTTCTGGGTGCCCGGCGGGTACAGCCCGGACCGTTTCCTCGACCGTGCCGCCCCGGTCATCACCGCGCCCGGCGCGGTCGTGGCCGGGCTGCACCTGTTCACCTTCAACCAGCTCCAGCCGGCCGAGCGATGGCGCCGGGCGGCCCTGGAGCGCACCGGAATCGACCAACCACGACTGGCGGGATGATAAATGACTGAGACTCCGCGGCGGGCCAGCGCCGTCATCATCGGGGCCGGCATCGTCGGCAACAGCCTCGTGCACCACCTGGCGCTGCTCGGCTGGCGGGACCTCGTCCTGGTGGACAAGGGCCCGATGCCCAACCCGGGCGGCTCGACCGGCCACGCGTCCAACTTCATCTTCCCGATCGAGTACTCGAAGATGATGTTCGAGCTGACCGAGGACAGCACCGCGCAGTACAAAGAGCTCGGCGTGTTCACGCAGAGCGGCGGCATCGAGGTGGCCCGCACCCCGGAGCGGATGATCGAGCTGAAGCGGCGGTGCAGCCAGGCCAAGGCCTGGGGCATCCCGGCCGAGCTGGTCACCCCGGGCGAGGTGACCAAGCTGGTCCCGTACCTGGACGAGTCGGTCATCCTGGGCGGCGCGCACTTCCCCACCGTGGGCGTGGTCGACTCGCTACGGGCGGGCACGCTGATGCGGGAGAGCGCGCAGAAGGCCGGGGCGCTCACCGTGCTGGCCGGCGCCGAGGTACTCGGGATCGCTGTCTCAGGCGGCCGGGTGCGGTCGGTGTCCACGAGCGCGGGTGAGATCGAGACGGACAACGTGGTCATCTGCTGCGGCGTGTGGTCGCCGCGGATCGCCCGGATGGCCGGCGCCCGGCTCGCGCTCACCCCGACCGTGCATCAGATGATCAGCGTCGGCCCGATCGCGCTGTTCGCCGACACGCAGGGCGAGATCTCCTACCCGATCGTCCGCGACGTGGACACCAACATGTACGAGCGGCAGCACGGCGGCGACATGGAGGTCGGCTCGTACGCGCACCGGCCGATCATCGTCCCGCCCGACGAGATCCCGTCCATCGAGGAGTCGGTGCTCTCGCCCACCGAGATGCCGTTCACCTCCGACGACTTCGACCCGCAGCTGGAGCAGGCGCTCGAGCTGATGCCCGAACTGCTCGGCGACGAGAAGGCCGGGATCAGGTACGCGATCAACGGGCTGATCTCGATGACCCCCGACGGGCACCCGCTGCTCGGCGAGATGCCCGAGGCCTCCGGGCTGTGGTCGGCCGCGGCCTCGTGGATCAAGGAGGGTCCCGGCTGCGGCCGGGCGGTGGCCGAGCTGATGTCCGGCCAGGTCCCCACCGTCGACGTGCACGAGGCGGACGCGGCCCGGTTCTACCCGCACCAGCAGACCGTCGAGCACGTCCGCGGCCGGGCCCGCGAGGGCTTCAACAAGATGTACGGCATCGTGCACCCGGGCGAGCAGTGGGAGTCCGGCCGGCCGGTCCGGGTCGGCCCGGCGTACGAGCGGGAGCGCGCGCTCGGCGCGGTGTTCTACGAGACGGCCGGGTGGGAGCGGCCGTTCTGGTACGCGTCCAACTCCGGCCTGATGGACCGGTACGCCGGCCGGCTGATGGACCGCACCGCCGAATGGGAGTCGCGCTGGTGGTCGCCGGTGATCAACGCCGAGCACCTGGCCATGCGGGACGCGGCCGCCCTGGTCGACCTGTCCGCGTTCGCGATCCTGGAGATATCCGGCCCCGCCGCGCTGGACGCGGTGCAGAACCTGTCGGTGGCGCAGCTGAACGTGCCGGTCGGCCGCGTGGTGTACACGTCCTGGCTGGACGAGAACGGCGGGTTCCGCGCCGACCTGACGGTCATGCGGCTGTCCGAGGACCGGTTCCGGGTGGTGACCGGCGGCGCGACCGGCATGTCCGACGCGGCGTGGATCCGCCGCCACCTGCCGCCCGGCGCGTTCCTGGCCGACCTCACCTCGGCCTGGACCACGATCGGGCTGTGGGGCCCGCGGGCCAGGGACGTGCTCGCCGCGGTGACCGCCGACGACGTCTCGCACGAGGGGTTCGGCTTCGGGACCTGCCGCGAGATCGAGGTCGGCGGGGTTGTGGTGCTCGCGTCGCGGATCTCCTACGTGGGCGAGCTCGGCTGGGAACTGCATGTGCCGATCGAGCAGGGTCTGCGGCTGTGGGACACGCTGTGGTCGGCCGGGCAGCCGGCCGGCCTCGTCGCGGCCGGCATCGGGGTGTACGGCACCACCGGGCGCCTGGAGAAGGGGTACCGGGCGTTCGGCGCCGAGCTGACCCCGGACTACACGCTGGTCGAAGCCGGCATGACCCGGCCCAAGGTGAAGCCGCAGTCGTTTATCGGCAAGGACGCGTACCTGCGGCAGCGTTCCGAGCCGCCGTGCGCGGTGATGTGCACGCTGACCGTGGACTCGCACGAGTCTTCTGACGGGTCGCTTCGGTACATGCTCGGCGGCGAGCCGATCCTGTCTTTGTCGGGCGAACGGCTCGTGGACGCGAAGGGACGGCCGTCGTACGTGACCAGCGCGGGTTCGGGCCCGTCAGTGGGCAGGCACCTGCTGATGGCCTACCTGCCCGCTTCGCACGCCGTCGAGGGCACCTCCCTGCTGGTGGAGTACATGGGCGAGCAGTATCCGGTCACGGTGGCGAGGGCCAGCGCGACCCCGCTGTTCGACCC
>DAIOWL010000235.1:7818-8953 GCA_036758545.1 Streptosporangiaceae bacterium
ATCAAGCGGGTCCCCACCGTGGGCGGCAGGATCGCGGTGACCCCGGACGGGCAGGAGGTCGACACCCGGGCGTCCGGGTTCTCGATCAGCCCGCACGAGGAATGCGCGGTCGAGGAGGCGGTGCAGATCACCGAGCGAGACGGCGGCTCGGTCTCGGTGCTGACGCTCGGTCCCGAGGAGGCGATCGAGCAGCTGCGCGGCGCGCTCGCCCTCGGCGCGCACCGGGCGGTGCTCCTGGAGACCGACGGCCGGGAGTTCGGCCCGATCGCGACGGCCGCCGCCATCGCCGCCGAGGTTCGATCGGGTAACTACGACCTGGTCCTGCTCGGCAACGAGGCGGCCGACACCGGCGACTACCAGGTCGGCGTGCGGCTCGCGCACGAACTCGGCTGGCCCGTCGCCACCGGGATCAAGAACCTGTCTCTTGCCGATGGCGGTGTCGTGGCGCGCCGGGAGTACCGCGGCGTGGAGGAGGCGTATTCGCTGCCGCTGCCGGCCGTGGTCACGGTCAAGGAGGGCATCAACCTGCCCCGCTACCCGTCGCTGCCCGGGCGGCTGCGGGCCAAGCGCGCTGCGGTCGACCGGTCCTCGCCCGAATGGGCGGCCGAAGGGCTGCGCAAATCGGCCCTCCGCGTGCCCGAGGGCAGCCAGCACCAGGCCGAAGTGCTCGGGCACGGCGCCGACGCCGTACCCGAGCTGGTCCGCGTCCTCGAGGAATGGGGGGTGCTCACGTGAGCGCGCTGGTCCTGGTCGAACTCGACGGCGGCGAGCCCGCCGACGCATCGCTGCGGGCGCTGACCCTCGCCCGCTCACTCGGTGATGTCAGTGCGGTCGTCCTCGCCGACGCCGCACCCCAGGACACCCTGGCCGGTTACGGCGTCACCGACGTCTATCTGGTCGAGTCCAGCTCACTTGAGGGGTATGCGCCGCAGGCCTGGGCGCGGACGCTGGCCGGCTTGGCTGTGGAGACCGGCGCGACCGCCGTGCTGGCGGCCGGGACCGACCGGGGCAACGAGGTGCTGGCGCACGTCGGAGCGATCACCGGGCTGCCGATGGCGGCCAACTGCACGCTGGTCACCCCGGACGAGGGTAAGACACACCGGCTGGTCCGGCACCGCTGGGCCGGGCTGCTGCT
>DAIOWL010000236.1:0-8934 GCA_036758545.1 Streptosporangiaceae bacterium
CGGTGCCACCCGGCGGTCACGCTCCCAGCGGGCCGGGTCCGGCGCACGGGGCGCCGCCGCCGTACGGTGGGTCGGGTGCACCCGGGCCCTCCGTAGCCCAGGGGCCAGGCGGGCCAGGCGCGGCTCCGCCGCTACGTGAGCACCCGCCCGCTGGGCCGCGCTTCGAGGCGCCGGACGGACGTGACCGGCCCGGACCGCCGCCGGAGCCACCGGGCCCGGTGATCCGCCAGCGCGATACGGCCCGGCCCGAAGAGCCGCCGGCCGACGCGGCTCAGCCGGTGGCCAGCATCGCGCCGGACGGCCTGGAGGCGTTCGCCCGCGACCTGCGCGCGCTGCGGGCGACGGCCGACCTGGAGTACCCGGAGATGGCCGAGACCTCGCACTTCGAGATGAAGACGCTCGCCGCCGCGGCCGGCGGGCTGCGCCTGCCCACGCTGCCGGTCGCCGTCGCGTTCGTGCGCGCCTGCGGCGGAAACGTCGCCGAGTGGGAAGACCGCTGGCAGAAGCTCGCTGACAGGCTCACCGCGGAGGCGGCCAGGAAGCGTCGTGGCGACGGCGAGGAGGACGCCGAACCGGTCGAGCCGACGGACGCCCCGGCCGCACTGGAGCCGCCCAAGCCCGCTGCCACGCCACCGCCAGAATCCGACGGCGGCGAGGTCTACGTCATCACCTCGGCTCCTCCGCGCCAGCCCGGCTGGTAGCCGGGACCGACGCGGCACTTGAGCCGCGGAAACGCCCCGATAGGCTCAACAGGAACCATCAGCCTCCGATATGAGTAGGACCGATCCGGCGTGCCCCCTGCGCAGCAACCGTCAGACCAGCCAGCCGAACACGCACCGTCCAGCGGACGCTGGTCTCCCCCGGTCGATAGCCACGTGCACACCGAATGGTCGTGGGACGCGCCACGCGAAGCGTCCATGGTGCGCAGCTGCGAGCAGGCAGTGGCGACCGGCCTGCCCGGGGTAGCCTTCACCGACCATCTGGACTTCACCACCTGGACCGACGGTGACCAGATCGGCGCAATGGACCTGGATCCCCATCGGTACGCCCGGATGCACCTGCTCGACATCGGGGGCTACCTCGCCACCCTGGACGACTGCCGTCAGCGCTTTCCCGAGCTGCGCATCCTCTCCGGCGTCGAAATCGGCGAGGCCCATCTGTGGGCGGCCAGCGCGGCCGCGACCGTGGCCAAGGCCGGCCCCGGCGGGCCGGACCGGATCCTGGGCTCGCTGCACGCCATCCCGCACGAGGGGCGGCTGACGGCCGCCGATGACCTGTTCCGGCAGATGCCCGCCGCCGACGTGATGCGCCGGTACTTCGCCGAACTGCTTCGGCTGGTCGAGGGCAGCGACCTGTTCCAGATACTGGCGCACCTGGACTTCCCACGGCGGATGTGGCCGCGGGCGGCCGGGCCGTATGAGGAACAGGCGTTCGAAACCGAGTACCGGGCCGTGCTGACCGCCCTGGCCGCCGGCGACAGGATCCTCGAGGTGAACACCAAGAGCCCGCTGGTCTCGGCCGGCCTGCTGGGCTGGTGGCGGGAAGCGGGGGGACGGGCGGTCTCGTTCGGCAGCGATGCGCACCAGCCCTGGCGGGTAGGCGACAAGTTCAAGCTCGCGGTCGATGTGGTCGAGGCGGCGGGCTTCCGCCCGGGCCGCGACCGGTTCGACTTCTGGCGGCTCTGATCTCGCGCAGACGGCGTGATGAAAGTGGGCTTCCACTGCGTCAGAACGCAGTCGATCCGGGGTTTCATGGCATGCTGCGGCCCGGGCGGGACGCGTGACCGGTGGCGGACCGGTGCCCGAGCGCCGGAGGAAGGCTCCGGTCCGCCGCCGGTGGCTCTCAGGTCCAGGTGTCGTCGAAGCGCGCGATCATTTCATCCCAGCTCTCGCCCTCGGTGTCCCCGTGCTCGCGGGCACTGCCATCTTGGGCGCTCTTTGCGGAAGCATCGTGCGTCCGGCCGCTGGACTCCCTGTCGTCCAGGGCGGCTCGCGGGACGGGGATGGACCGGCTCTGGCAGTGCACGGCGAAGCGCAGCTCTGCGTAGTAGGTCTCCCGGTCGCGGAGTTCGGCACGGGCTTCGGTGTGCGCCGGGCGGCTGTTGCCGCCCGAGCGGAAGGGCAGGTCGGCGCGGTGATCCCCGCCCTCGTTCGCTGGTAGGCCCTCATCCGGGCAACTGCTGGCCACGACACACACCTCGTATGTGGATCTGACACGGAGCGAATTTGTTTCGCTACCATTTGTAATGTAACACTACGTACTTTAACAGATGCAATGGGTAACAAGGTAATAGTTACCTATCTTCCGGGCTAGGTATTACAAAGAGTGACAAACTGGTGCCTGGAGAGGCACCGGGGGCGGCTGATTCCAATGTGAACGCAGGAACGCATGGCGGGGGCACGCGCCAGGTACGTTCGGTAGTAATAATCGTGATACGACGGTCACTGTGCGCGCATGACATTGCCGAAGTTGCCCAGCCCGCTTGCCAGCGGGCCGGAGGTCGCCGCCACGGGGGTGGATGTCCGATTCCCGCCAGTTCTGGTCGGTGCGGGCTGGCATTGTAGAAGGCGTGAGCCAGAACAGCACGATCACAGGCGGCGTGGCCGCGCTCGATGACGAGCGGCGCTACCAGGCCGCCGTCAGCAAGGATCCCCGCTTCGACGGGGTGTTCTTCATCGCGGTGACCTCGACCGGCATCTACTGCCGGCCGTCCTGCCCGGCGATCACGCCGAAACGCGCGAACATGCGGTTCTACCGCAGCGCGGCGGCGGCCCAGGAGGCGGGCTTCCGGGCCTGCAAGCGGTGCCGCCCGGACGCCTCCCCCGGCTCGCCCGAGTGGAACATCCGGGCCGACATGGTGGGCCGGGCGATGCGGCTGATCGCGGACGGGGTGGTCGACCGGGACGGCGTCGAGGGCCTGGCCCGGCGGCTCGGCTACGAGCAGCGTCAGGTGCGCCGGCTGGTCACCGCCGAACTGGGCGCCGGACCGCTCGCCATCGCCCGCGCGCAGCGCGCGCAGACGGCGCGGATCTTGACCGAGACCACTGCGCTGCCGCTGTCCGAGATCGCCTTCGCCGCCGGCTTCGCCAGCATCAGGCAGTTCAACGCGACCATCCGGGAGGTCTTCGCGGTGACCCCGACCGACCTGCGCCAGGCGCACGGCCGGGTGCGCCAGACCCGCCGGCTGCTGCCGCCGCCCTCAGCGGACGCGGGGGCGCCCGGGCTGATCCGGCTCCGGCTGGCCTACCGGGCCCCGATCGACGGGGAGCGGATGCTGGGCTACCTGGGCGCCCGGGCCATACCAGGGGTAGAGGAGGTGCGCGAGGGCCGGTACCGGCGGACCATCATGCTGCCGAACGGGCCGGGGATCTTGTCCCTCGCGCCGGCTTTGGGCTACGTCGACTGCGAGCTTCAGCTCGAGGACCTGCGCGACCTGACCGCCGCGGTGCAGCGCTGCCGGCGGCTGCTCGACCTGGATGCGGATCCCGAGGCAGTCACCGGCTACCTGTCGGTCTCCGGGTCCGACCCGGTGCTCGGGCCGCTTGCCCTGGCCAACCCGGGACGGCGGTCGCCCGGGCACGTCGACGGCAGCGAGCTGGCGCTGCGGGCGGTGCTGGGCCAGCAGGTCTCGGTGGCCGCCGCCCGGCGGCTCGGCGCCCGGCTGGTGGCTGCCTACGGCAAGCCGCTGTCCCGCCCTGACGGCCCGCTGACCCACGTTTTCCCCGAGGCCGAGACGCTGGCCGCCGCCGATCCGGCCGCGCTGCCGATGCCGCGCAGCCGGGCCCTGGCCCTGACCGGGCTGGCCAGCGCGCTTGCCTCCGGCGAGCTCGTGCTGGACCCGGGGGCCGAACGGGACCGGGCCGAGGCGGTGCTCCTGGCACTACCCGGCATCGGCCCGTGGACCGCCTCCTACATCAGGATGCGCGCGCTGTCCGACCCGGACGCGTTCCTGCCGTCAGACGTCGGCGTGCTCGACGCGCTGGCCCGCCTGGGCGCGGTTCCGGCCGGGACCGGCCCCGCGGTGCGCGGCCGCGCGACCCGTGCGGCCGCCGCGCTGGCGGAGAACTGGCGGCCGTGGCGTTCCTACGCCGTCCACCACCTGTGGGCGTACCTAGAAGAGAAGGATCGATGATGACGAGCCCGTTCGTGGCGCCGGACCGTGACGCCCCGCGCCTTTCCCATATTGTCAGCTCCCCCATCGGCAGGCTGCTGCTGCTCGGCGACGGGCACGCGCTGACCGGCCTGTGGATGATCGACGCCGAACGGCACACGTCCCGCGGCGGCGACGGCCTGACGCCGAGCCCGGAGTCGTTCCGCGAGGTCGCGGCGCAGCTCGAGGCGTACTTCGCCGGCGAGCTCAAGGAGTTCACCGTGCCGCTGGCGCCGAGCGGGACCCCGTTCCAGATGGCCGTGTGGACCGAGCTGACCAAGATCCCGTACGGGAGCACGATCAGCTACGGTGACATCGCGCTGGCGCTCGGCAAGCGGCTGGTCGCCTCGCGCGCGGTCGGCCTGGCCAACGGGTCCAACCCGATCTCGGTCATCGTGCCCTGCCACCGGGTGATCGGCAGCGACGGCAGCCTGACCGGCTACGGTGGCGGTCTCGAGCGCAAGGAGCTGCTGCTCCAGCTGGAAGGCGCGGGACCGGTCACCTTGTGGTGAGATAGGGCTGTGTGCCCTGAGGTACGGCTGAGTCGATGGAACGGATGACGCGCGGGACGCGTCAAAGCACCATGATGTCTCCTCGCCAGGTTCGCGGAACTGTACTAGCGGTACTGCTGTGCTCGGCAGTGGCTGGGTGCGGCTCGGTCACGGCTTCGGCCCCGGCCGGGGCAGGCGCCACATCATCGGCGTCGGCGACGTCAGCGGCGCAGGCCGCATCCTCGGCCCCGGCGTCCTCGGGCGCGTCCTCGTCCTCGGCCCCGCCGGCCGCGGCGGCCTCGGCGACCGGGTGCGCCAGCGTAGACCAGGCCACCTCGGTCACCGTGCACCGGATCCTGCACCTCGTGGAGCCGACCCGGGGGAACGCGCTCAGCAAGACCCAGCACAACGTGACCCTGGTGCGCGCGCTGTTCCGTCAGCTGTGCGCGGCCGTCAGCCACCCGGCGGCGGCGAAGGGCGCCACGCTGCACTGCCCGGCCGATTTCGGGATCGCCTACCAGGGCACGTTCTACGACGGCAGCCGGACGCTGGCCAGGTTCAGCTACGGCGCGAGCGGGTGCGAGACGGTAAGCCTGACCGCGGACGGGAAGACCAGGACCACGATGGTGATCGGTACGGCATCCGCGGCCGCGCCGAAGCTGCGGCCCGACCTGGCCGCGGTCCTCGGGGTGCCCAGGCTCGCCATAGCCCAGCCGCTGACCGGAACCCGCAACTCCGGCGCGACCCACTGACGGCGGACGGCCCGGCTCGGCTCGGTCACCGCGGCCGATGGCCTCGGCTGGCTACGGCAGGTTGCCGGACTCGTCGAGGTCGAACTCGCCGTCCTTGACCCCGAGGACGAACGCGTCCCATTCGGCCTCGGTGAAATAGAGCTTGTCGCCGTCGGGGCTGGACGCGTCGTACATCACGTACAGCCTGGGCTCATCGGCCTTGTGCGGAGCGGCCGAGGTGTCGGTGGTGACGTACACCTCGACCCGGCTCTCCTCGGAATCGACCACGCTCGCGTCGGCTGGCGCCATGTCGACTGCCACAGCGTCGTCACCCGGTGTATGCATGCGCTCAGGCTACTACGAGCGGATAGGGTCGTGTCCGTGCCCGATCCCGTTTCCGTCAGCTTCTCCGCGGCCGAGGAGGCCGCGTGGTACGCCCGGCTGCCCACCATGTTCGCCGCCGCGGCCGGGCTGTTCACCAGCGCGGACGGCCGGGTGCTGCTGGTCAAGCCGAACTACCGGAATCACTGGTCGCTGCCGGGCGGGATCCTCGAGCACGGCGAGCCGCCGCACGAGGGCTGCCGCCGCGAGGTCAAGGAGGAACTCGGCCTCGACATCACGCCCGGGCAGCTGCTCGTGGTCGGCTGGGCCGGCCCGCACGGGGCACGACCCAGGCCGGTCGTGCACTTCGTCTTCGACGGCGGAGTGCTCGCCGATGACGTGCCCATCCAGTTGCAGGAAGACGAACTCGACGAGTTCAGGTTCGTCGAGCCGACCGCCGTGGACGACTACCTGCCGCCGATCATCAGCACGCGGGTTTCCGCCGGGCTGCGCGCCCGTGACCACGGGGCGACCGCCTACCTCCCCTGGACCGAGCCTTAGCTGGCGCGGGTGGCCGCTGGTCCCGACCTGACCTGGAGCTGGTCGAGCAGTGTCGCGGTGGCTGCCGCGACGGCGTCGACCGCGTGGCCGAACGCCTCGGCGTTGTGCCCGGCCGGGGCACGGAAACCGCTGATCTTACGCACGTACTGCAGCGCGGCGGCGTGGATGTCCTCGTCGGTCACCCGCTCGGCGTACGGCGGGCGCAGGGTCTTGATGCTTCGGCACATGCTTCCGACGGTACCTGGAGGTTTACTCCAGTCCGAGCAGGCCCTCCAGGCCGATGGTCAGGCCGGGCGGGAGGGAGCCGATACCGCGAACGGCGAGCAGCACCCCCGGCATGAACGAGACCCGGTCCAGCGAATCGTGCCTGATCGTGAGCGTCTCCCCGGTGCCGCCGAACAGCACCTCCTGGTGCGCCACCAGGCCCGCCACCCGTACCGAGTGCACGTGCACGCCGTCCACGCTGGCGCCGCGCGCGCCCGGCAGGGCCGACACGGTGGCGTCTGGCGGCGGTCCGAGGCCGGCCCCGGCCCTGGTCGCGGTGATCATCGACGCGGTGCGCAGCGCGGTGCCGGACGGAGCGTCAGCCTTGTTCGCGTGGTGTAGCTCGATGACCTCGGCGGAGGGGAAGAACCTGGCCGCCTGGGCGGCGAACCGCATCATCAAGATGGCGCCGACGGAGAAGTTCGGCACGACCAGGACGCGCACGTCCGGGTGCTCGGGGAGCCAGCCGCGTACCTCGTCGAGCCGGTCCTCGCCGAACCCCGACGTGCCGACGACCGCGTCCACATCGTGCAGGACGCACCAGTGCAGGTTGGACATGACCACGCCGGGATGGGTGAAGTCGACCACCACGTCGCAGCCGGTCAGCGCGTCAAGCGCGTCACCCTGATCGACTTCGGCGCCGACCTCCAGGTCCGGTGCCTCGGTGACGGTCCGGACCACCTCGCGTCCCATCCGTCCTCGCGCGCCGAGCACGCCGACCTTGGCCATGGCTGCCTCCTAGCTAGGTCTGCTCATCGTGGATCGCTACCCCCCGATGAGGATGTAGCGATCCACGATAGGGAATTCAGGCCTGGAACGCGCTGGCGTCGTCGAACGGGCCGACTACGGCCAGGGCCTTGGGGCGGGTGAGGATATCGGCGGCGATCGCGCGGATGTCGTCGTGGCCGACGGCGTCGATCGCGGTGAGCACCTCGTCGACCGGTTCCAGCCGCGGGTAGACCAGCTCGGACTTGCCGAGGCGGCTCATCCGCGAGGACGGGTCCTCCAGGCTGAGCACGATCGAGCCGCGCACCTGGCCCTTGCCGCGGATCAGCTCGGCGTCGGTCAGGCCCTCCTCGACCACCCGGGCGATCTCGTCGCGGCAGATGGCCAGCACCTCGTCGGCCTTGGACGGCAGGCAGCCAACGTAGATGCCCCAGATCCCGGTGTCGGCGTGCTGTCCGGAGAAGCTGTACACCGAGTACGCCAGGCCGCGCTTCTCCCGCACCTCCTGGAACAGCCGGGAGGACATGCCGCCGCCGAACGCCGCGTTCAGCACGCCGAGCGCGAACCGGCGATCGTCGGTCCTGGCCAGCGCTTCGCAGCCGAGTACCAGGTTGGCCTGCTCGATGCCGCGGGAGATCAGCGTGGTGCCCACGCCGAAGGCGTGCCCGGGCTGGTCCCCGTTCAGCCGGGGCACCACGGGCTCGGCGGCCCGCTCGAGCGCCGGGCCGAACGCGTTCCTGACCAGTTCCACCACCGTGTCGTGGTCCAGGTTGCCCGCCGCGGCCACCACCAGGTGCTCGGGCGTGTACCTGGCCTGGTAGTGCTCGAAGATCTGGTCCCTGGTGATCGCGTTGATCGAGTCCGTCGTGCCCAGGATCGGCCGGCCCAGCGGGGTATCGCCGAACAGCTTGGAGGTGAACGCCTCGTGCACGGTGTCCGAGGGGTCGTCGTCGTTCATCGCGATCTCTTCGAGCACCACGTTGCGCTCGGCGTCCACGTCCTTCGGC
The DNA here is from genome assembly GCA_036758545.1 of Streptosporangiaceae bacterium. Classification (GTDB taxonomy): domain Bacteria; phylum Actinomycetota; class Actinomycetes; order Streptosporangiales; family Streptosporangiaceae; genus Palsa-504. Next base: position 8,252 of record DAIOWL010000236.1, read on the forward strand.
GCGATCAGCGAGCTGGTCACCATGTCGGACAGGACGTCCACGGCCAGCGGCAGGTCCGCGTCGAGCACCCGCGCGTAATAGCAGGTGTACTCCTTCGCGGTGAACGCGTTCATCTCGCCGCCGGCCGCGTCCATCTCCGCGGAGATCTCCAGCGCGGTGCGTCGCCTGGTGCCCTTGAACAGCAGGTGCTCCAGGTAGTGGGTCGCGCCCGCGTGGGCCTGGTCCTCGTCACGCGAGCCGACCCCCACCCAGATGCCGAGCGCGACCGAGCGCACCGCGGGCAAGGATTCGGTGACTACCCGCAGACCCCCGGGGAGAACCGTGCGGCGGACTCCATGGCCTGATTCGGTTGTCATCTACTCGTGGTGCCCGCCGCGGGTGCGGTGCCTGGTCCGGCGCTGCCCGTCCCCGCCGTCGCGGTCACCCCGGTCACCGCGGTCCCTGGGTTCCCGGTGCTCACGAGGACGGTCGCCGCGGGAGTCGCCGCCGGAGAGGTCCTCGCCGGCCGCCTCGCGCTCCACCACCTCGACCGGGACCAGCGACAGCTTGCCGCGGTCGTCGACCTCGCGGATCTCGACCTGGATCTTGTCGCCGATGTGCACCACTTCGTCGATGTTCTCGATTCGCTTGCCGCCGTGCAGCTTGCGGATCTGGGTGATGTGCAGCAGGCCGTCCTTGCCGGG
>DAIOWL010000237.1:0-3662 GCA_036758545.1 Streptosporangiaceae bacterium
CTCAAGCGGCTCGCCCAGCGCGCCCGGCTGGACCTGGCCCCGCCGGACGTCAGCGCACCCGGCGCGAAGCGAGCCATGGAAGAGGCCCTCGGCCTGACCCCGCGCGAAGCCGACGTCCTGGCCCTGATCGCCCGCGGCTACACCAACCGCGAGATCGCTAGCACGCTCGTTATCAGCGTCAAGACCGCCGGCGTGCACGTCTCCCACATCCTGCGCAAGCTCGACGCCCCCAACCGCCTCGAAGCCGCCACCATCGCCCACCGCCTCACCCCGGGCCCGAGCGATGACGTATGACGGGCACCCACGGCTGGGCCCCCGCCTGAACGGTCAGCGCCGCGGCCGGGCCAGCCGCTCGGCGGCGGTCACCACGCTGGCGCGGCGCCGGGCGTGCTCGGCCGGGTCGCTATCGTCGGAGCCGGTGAGCATGCGGGCCAGCTGCGGCGCGGAGACCCACCACGCGGCCAGCCCGATGATCATGAACACGAGGTGCTCGGGAGAAAGCTCGTCGTCGAGAACACCCTCACGCTGGGCGGCCGCGTAGGCCTGCGCCTTCTTCTTGTAGTGCGCGGTGCGGTTCGCCTCGTCGGCCACGCCGCCGGACAGGCCCTCCCACAACAGCAGCCGAACGAGCTGGGGATGCGCCGCCTGGTAGTCGAACGTGCGCCCGGCGAACTCGCCGATCTCCTCGAAGCCGGACGGGACCGGTGCCACCGAGGCGGCGAGCTTGTCCAGTTCGTCGGTGAGCACGGTTTCGAACAGCGCCTGCTTGTCGCCGAAGTACTTGTACAGGCGCTCCTTGTTGATCCCGGCCCGTTCGGCGATGCGGGCCATGGTCGTGCCGTCCGGCCCGTGCTCGGCGAACTCGGCCGCCGCCGCCTCCTTCAGGCGCCGGCGCGTCCCCTCGGTATCCCACGCCATGCCAGCCATTCTATGCCTTCCCAACCACAACGTTGCGGTTGGATAATCATCTGCGCTAGCATAAGAACTGCAACCGCAACGTTGGAGATGGACTTCTTGAATATGGCTAACAGCTCTCGCGGCAGCGCCTCCACGGACGACGGCGCTCGCCAGGCCCCCGGCGGCACCCTCCGGCTCGCCGATGACCTCGTCCTCAGCCGCATGGGCTTCGGCGCCATGCAGCTGGCCGGGCCCGGGGTCTCCGGTCCGCCCAAGGACCGTGACCAGGCCCTCGCGGTCCTGCGCGAAGCCATCGACCGCGGCGTCACCCACATCGACACCAGCGACTTCTACGGCCCGGTCACCGTCAACGAGCTGATCCGGGAGGCGCTCCACCCCTACCCGGCGGACCTGCGCATCGTCACCAAGGTGGGCGCGCGCCGCGGCGAGGACGGGAGCTGGCGCCCCTCGCACGACCCCGCCGACCTCAAGGCCCAGGTCCAGGAGAACCTCGCGCACCTCGGCGTGGACGCCCTCGACGCCGTCAACCTGCGGCTCCGGGCCGAAGGCACCGGCCGGGAGTCCGTCGCCGAGTCGTTCAGCGCCCTGGCCGAGCTCCAGAAGGAGGGCCTGATCCGTCACCTCGGCCTCAGCGAGGCTTCGGACGCCCAGCTCACCGAGGCGCAAGCCATCGCGCCCGTCGTCACCGTGCAGAACCTCTACAACCTGGCCACCCGGCGCGACGACGCCCTAGTCGACCGGTGCGCCGCCGAGGGCATCGCCTACGCCGCCTACTTCCCGCTCGGCGGCTTCACGCCGCTCCAGTCGGCGACGCTGGACCGCGTGGCCACCAGCCTCGGCGCGTCCCCGCACCAGGTCGCGCTGGCCTGGCTGCTGCGGCGCTCGCCCACGATGGTCCTCATCCCCGGCACCTCGTCGGTGGCCCACCTCCGCGAGAACATCGCAGCGGCCGACCTGATCCTGCCGCCCGAGGCGGTCGCCGAACTCGACACCATCGGCGGCTGACCCGGCCGCGCCTGGCAGAATCGCCAGGTGGTCCCAGACAACATCCATGATTTCTTCGTCGCCTCCGCCAGCGTCGCGGGCGCGCTGATCGGGCTGCTGTTCGTAGCGATCTCGGTGGCCGGCGGGCGGCTCGCCCGGGGGAAGGCCGAGACGCAGATCCACCGCATCCGCGCGTCGGCGGCGCTGACGGCGTTCACCAACTCGCTGTCGGTGTCGCTGTTCGCGCTGGTCCCCGGGCACACGATCGGGCCGGCCGCGGTGTCCGTGGCTGCCGTCGGCCTGGCGTTCGTCGCGGCCTCGCTGCTGTCGCTGATCCGGATGGGCCTGCTGCGCCGGGGCCAGGTGCTGTGGAGCACCGTGCGGGACGCGTTTTTCCTGCTCGGGCTGGTGGTCATATTCGTCTTCCAACTGGTCGAAGGCCTGGCGATCATCGCCAATGCGGACGACGCCGACGCGGTGGACACGATCGCGATCCTCGTGATCGTCTGCTTCCTGGGCGGGATCGGCCGGTCCTGGGAGCTGATCGGCGGCCCGCAGTTCGGCATCGGGCACGAGGTCACCGCGCTGGTCCGCGGCCAGCACGATGAGCCGGCCGACGAGGACAAGACGGCCTGAAACAACGACCGGGCCGCCTACCCAGCCGCCGCCTTCCAGTCGAGCAGCTCGATGATGACGCCGTTGGGGTCGCGCACCTGGAACGCGCGCTCGCCCCACTCCTCCGACCGCAGCGGCATGGTGACCGCGACACCCTCGGCCCGCAGCCGGGCCAGCTCGCCCTCCAGGTCGTCTACCTCGAAGGCGAGGATCAGCCCGCCGGCGTGGTCGTCCCGCTGGTCCGCTGGCAGCGTCTCCAGGCCTCGGCGCAGGAACACCACGTTCATCCCGGCGTCCGGCCGGCCCAGCGAGGCGAAGCCGTCGGCCGACATCTCCTCGGTGAACCCGAAGTGCCCGGTCAGGAACCGAACGGACGCGGCCACGTCGTCCACGTTCAGGGATACTGCCGATGCGGTGATCTTCACAAGCGTCACGCTCCTCCGCGTTTCCGGTACTTCTTCTCTATAACGACGCGGTCACTGCGCTGGCCGACGCCCACGGCGAGCGCAGTGGTGGCATCTGACAAGCTGTGAGTTCATGGCCGACTCCTACCTGACCTTCGCCGCCGACTACGACTGGCTGTTCGACGACGACGTGCTGAGGGACGGGGGCGCGATCAACTACCCCGCCATCGCACGCCTGCTCGAGCGGACCCCTCACGGCAGCACGGTGCTCGACGCGTCCTGCGGCACCGGCATCAACGCGGCGGCGCTCGCCCGTCGCGGGTTCGACGTCTGGGCCACCGACGGGAGCGAGGCGATGATCACCGAGGCGAGCGGCCGCTTCCGCCGTGAGCACCTGGCGATCCCGGTGCGTCACAGCCTGTGGGCCGACTTGCCCGCCACCCTGGCCGAACGCTTTGACGTCGTGCTCTGCGTCGGGAACTCGCTGGTCCACGCCGCGGGCCAGGACGCCATGGTGGAGGCCCTCACCGGCCTGAGGCGGATGACCAGGCCCGGGGGGCACGTGGCGATCGACTCCCGCAACTGGGAGAAGCTGCACGCCGAACGCCGGATCGTGCGTGTTGCACCCCGGGTGCTGACCCGGGACGGCCGGCGGTGCCTGAGTTTCTACGCCTGGGAGATACCCGAACGCCTGCACGACGAGCACGCCGCCCACATCGTGTTCGTCTTCGAGGACGGCGA
>DAIOWL010000237.1:3762-8926 GCA_036758545.1 Streptosporangiaceae bacterium
CGCCAGGGGCACGGCGCGCGGCTGATGGCCCCGCTCGAGCGCATCGTGCGGTCCGCCTACGACCTCGGCGCGCTCGGCGCCAGCCCCGACGGCGCCCGCCTCTACGCCTCGCGCGGCTGGCAGCTGTGGCGCGGGCCCTCCTCGGCCATGACGCCGGACGGCATCAGGCCCACCCCGGGTGCGGAGGAATCCATCTACGTGCTGCCGGTGTCGGTCCCGGTCGACGTGTCCGGCGAGCTCACCTGCGACTTCCGGCCGGCCTCGCTGTGGTGAGCTGGGCCGTCAACGGGCCGACCCGTCGTTGCGGGCCATCTGCGCGGCACGCAGCTCGGCGTGCATCTCCCACGGCGCGCGCGGCAGCACGTGCCCCGTCTCCAGCAGGGACTTGAGGTTGGCGAACACGGCGGGCCAGCCGGCCGAGACGGCCTCGAGCGCGCTCTCGTCGGCCAGGTTCTCGTGCGTGACGGTGAGCCGGACGATCTCGTGGTACGGCTCGATGTCGAAGGTCACCCGGGAGGGACCCTGCGGCGGAGCCGCGCCGGGGGCGTCGAACGTCATCGCGAGCCGCCGCGGCGGCATCGACTCCAGCACGGTGCCGGCCACGTCGGCGATGCCGGAGCCGTCGACGCGGCGGTGCTCCCACGCCGAGCCGGGCTGCCAGTCGGAGACGTTGCTGTGCCCCCAGTACTCCGCGGTCAGGTCCGCGTCGGTGAGCGCGTTCCACACCCGCTCCGGGGTGCTCTCGATGTAGGTGACGTACACGTACTCCGGCCGTTCGGCCATGATGTCCTCCTCGGCCCGGTGCCTGATGGCGCTCAGCGCGCGCAGGCGCGGGCGTTCGAATTTCTCGATCCAGCGTTCGGCGATGTCCCAGAGCGGGACCGGGTTGAGGTAGTGCAGTTTCTCCCGGCCCCGGCGGATGGTGGTGACGAGGTTGGCCGCCTCCAGCAGGCCCAGGTGCTGGGTCGCCGACTGCCGCGCCATGTCGAGCGGCTCGCACAGCTCCCCGAGGGTCTGCCCGTTGCGTTCGCGCAGCCGGTCCAGCAGCGCCCGCCGGGTCGGATCGGCCAGCGCCTTGAACACCACGTCATCCTCAGCCACCCTGACATTATGCAGGCATTTACCTGCCTAAGTCAAAGGCGGCCCAGTACTAAGGCGGCACAGGGCTAGGGGCGGCACAGGACTATTGGTTTGCCGGGCCTGGTGCCGGCTGGAATCCTGGCTTGGATGGAGCTGCGACTGGCACCCTTGCCGACGGCCCGGCTGCGCCTGGAACCGCTGACCGCCGAGATGGCCCGGGCCATCCTGGCCGGTGACCTGTCCGGGCTGGCTGGTGCGGGGCTGACCGCCGCCGACGGCTGGCCGCACAATGACACCGCGGACGGCCTGGCCGGGGCGGTCAAGACCGGGTACCCGCCCGGCTGGCTCATCACAGCCGACGGCGCGGTCATCGGCGACATCGGCACCCACGGGCCGGTCGACGAGGCGGGCCGGGTCGAGATCGGCTACGGCCTGGCCGCGCCCAGCCGCGGCCAGGGTTACGGCAGCGAGGCGGTGGCCGCGGTCACCGAGTGGCTGCTGCGCCAGCCCGGCGTCCGGGAGGTCCGCGCGCACACGCTGACCTCCAACGCGCCCAGCCGCCGCGTCCTGGAGAAGGCAGGGTTCACCTACGTCGGCCTCGACGAAGGCGAGGCCCTCTACCAGCGCGATTAGCCGGACGGCGGCGCCTCGAGGCCGTGGTCGGGCAGGGCCGGGGAGAGCACCCAGAGCACCCGGGCCCGGCCGGCCCGCGACGGCACCACGAACGTGTGGTCCATGTCGGCGGTGAACGTGAGCGCGTCGCCCTCCTCCAGCACGATGCTCTCCCCGGCCACGGTGACCTGCAAGACCCCGGCCAGGATCAGCACGAACTCCACCCCGGCCGGCAGCGCGTAGGGCTCCTTCCCGCTGCCCCCGCCGGGCTCGATCTCACTCAGGATGGCCTGCACCCGCTTCTCGCCGGACGGCGTCAGCAGGTACTCGGTCATCTTCCGGCCGCCGAAGTTGATCCGCGGCCGGGCGTCGCGCCGGACCACCTCGCCCTTGGGCGCCTGGAACAGCGAGCCGGGCGAGATGCCCAGCGCGTCGCAGAGCCGGATCAGCGAGGCCACCGAGACGTTGGCCAGGTCCCGCTCCAGCTTGGACACGAAGCCCTTGGTCAGCCCGGCCTGCTCGGCGACCTCGGCCATGCTCATCCGGGCCGCCAGCCGGGCCGCCCGGAGCTGCGCCCCGATCCGCGTGCCGTCCGGGACGGCATCCCCGCCGGCCATCAGAAACCCCCGATCAACACGACCCACCTTTATGAAACCCTCGAATCATTTATGAAACAAGGGTTGACAACCAGGAAACCCGTCTCGATCATAACCCTCAAGGCAGCTCGCGAAACGGGAGCCAGCAGGAGGCGGCGATGGCCACACAGTCCCGGGAACCCACCGTCGAGGAAGAGAACGAGGGCGGCCTGCTCGGCCAGATCGAGGTCCACTCGATCGACTGGATCCCCGACACCGAACGCCACGGCAAGACCTGGCAGCAGACCATGCTCTGGTTCCTGGGCAACTTCCAGTACTTCACGATCCCGATCGGCTTCGTCGGCCCCGCCCTGGGCCTGTCCCTGGGCTGGTCGATCCTGGCCGGCGTGCTCGGCATCTGGTTCGGCACGCTGTTCATGGCGTTCCACGCCACCCAGGGGCCGGTGTTCGGCCTGCCCCAGATGATCCAGACGCGGGCCCAGCTCGGCTACCGCGGCGTCGTGGTCGCGCTGTTCGCCGTGCTGTTCACCTACATGGCCTTCAACGTGGCCGACCAGGTGCTGCTGGCCAGCGGGCTGAACGGGGCGTTCGGCTGGAACCCGACCCTGGTCGCCATCGTCACCGCGATCCTGGCCGCGGCCCTGGCCATCTTCGGCTACGACTGGGTGCACCGGGTCTTCCGGTTCCTGCTGGTCATCTCGTTCCCGTGCTACGCGATCATCTCGGTCGCGATCCTGCTCGGCCACGCGGGCGGCGCCGCCCCGGCTCAGCCCGGCCACTTCCTGTTCGCCGCGTTCATGTCCCAGTTCTCGGTGGCCGCCGCGTACAACATCACCTACGCGCCGTACGTCTCGGACTACTCCCGCTACATGCCGCGCAACACCCGGCCGCGCAGCATCATCGCGGCGGTGTTCTTCGGCGCGTCCGGCTCGGCCATCTGGCTGATCGCGCTGGGTGCCTGGCTGGCCACCCGGCTGAACATCAGCGACGGCCTGGTCGGCCTGCAGAAGTCCGGCGACAACGTGGCGGCCCCGCTGGGCTCGATCACCGCGTTCCTGTCCGCAACGGCCCTGCTGGCCACGATGGGCATGAACGCGTACGGGGGCATGCTGACCGTCCTCACCGGCATAGATTCATTCAAGACGATCCGAACGAGCCGGGTCTGGCGCGCCGCCACCGTGCTCGTGCTCGCCGTGATCTGGTACGCCATCGGCCAGAGCATCTCCACCAGCGGCTCGGACACCGCGGTCAGCGCGGTGCTGAACTCGCTCACGCTGATGCTGTACCTGCTGGTGCCGTGGACCGCGCTGAACCTGGTGGACTTCTTCTTCGTCCGCCGCGGGCACTACGCGATCACCGACATCTTCCGGCCGGACGGGGTCTACGGCGCCTGGGGCTGGCGCGGCCTGACCGCGTACTTCGTCGGCTTCGCCGCCGAGATCCCGTTCATGGTGCTGCCGCCGATCGCCGGCTTCTCCTATACCGGGTTCTTCCCCAACCACGTGACCAACGGCGTGGACTACTCCTGGGTGGTCGGGCTGCTCGTCGCCGGGCTGGTATACCTGGTCCTGTCCCGCTCCCTGGACCTGAAGTCCGAGCAGGCTGCCATCGCTGCGTCCGAGCGGGAGTTGCAGACCATCGACGAGGGATGACATGACCGAGCCCGTTCGGCGGATTATCACTGGTGACACCGTCGGGCCCGTGGACGCCACCGCGGTTCCCCGCTACGGCGGGGAGGCCACCTTCGCCCGCCTGCCCCGGCTGCAGGACGTGACGCGGGCCGACGTGGCCATCGTCGGCGTGCCGTTCGACAGCGGGGTCAGCTACCGCCCCGGCGCCCGGTTCGGCCCGTCGCACATCAGGGAGTCCTCCCGGCTGCTGCGGCCGTACAACCCCGCGCTGCAGGTCCCGGTGTTCGCGAACCAGCAGGTGGCCGACGCGGGCGACCTGGCCGTCAACCCGTTCAGTATCGACGAGGCGATCCAGGCCGTCGAGCGGGGCGGCCGGGCTCTGCTGGAACAGGCCCCGTTCGTACTCACGCTGGGCGGCGACCACACCATCGCGCTGCCCATGCTGCGCGCGGTGTCCGCGGTGCACGGCCCGGTGGCCGTGGTCCACTTCGACGCGCACCTGGACACCTGGGACACGTACTTCGGCGCCGCGTACACGCACGGGACGCCGTTCCGCCGGGCGTCCGAGGAGGGCCTGCTGGACCGGACCGGCTGCGTGCACGCCGGGATCCGCGGCCCGCTGTACTCCGACACCGACCTGACCGAGGACGCCGAACTCGGCTTCCAGGTCGTGTCCGCCCCCGAGGTCGAGCACATCGGCGTGACCGGCCTGATCGAGCGGATCGCCGCCCGGGTCGGCGACCGGCCCGTGTACGTCTCGGTCGACATCGACGTGCTCGACCCGGCGCACGCGCCCGGCACCGGCACCCCGGAGGCCGGCGGGCTGACCAGCCGGGAACTACTGGCCACGCTGCGCTCGTTCGCGAGGCTCAACCTGGTCGGCGCCGACATCGTGGAAGTAGCGCCCGCCTACGACCACGCCCAGATCACCGGCGTCGCCGCCGCCCACGTCGCCTACGAGCTCCTGTCCGCCCTCGCCGCCCGCCAGGCCGCGCCCTGAGGACTACCGGGAACCCGGTTCCGACGGAGAGCCCGCATCCGCGAGGTGGAAATCAACGCGCGCCGCGGGGATGCGTTCTTGTTCATGGGCCAGCAGGCTCAGCGCGTGGGCATCGGCCGCAGTCGGGTGGTTCAGGTCCAGGGCGCGTGGCCACAGCCGGGCATAGCGGACGGCGGCGATTTCTGCCGCGTACACCAGCGCCTGACCAACCAGGTAGAGCAGGGCGAACATGCCGGCCACGGTGG
>DAIOWL010000238.1:0-8918 GCA_036758545.1 Streptosporangiaceae bacterium
CCCGCCGCCAGCAGCTCGTACGCGGTCAGCCCGGCCCGGTAGGTGGCCCGGCGGCGCAGGTCGCCGGCCAGCATGTACATGGGAACCGGGCGCACCAGGTGCGGCGCCAGCCGGAACAGGATGCCCCGCTCCCGCAGCGACTCCCGCACCAGGCCGAACTCTCCGTGCTCCAGGTAGCGCAGGCCGCCGTGCACCAGCCGCGATGACCGCCCCGAGGTCCCGGCGGCGAAGTCGTCCTTCTCGACCAGCGCCACCGAGAGCCCGCGCGCCGCCGCGTCCAGCGCGATGCCCACCCCGGTGATACCGCCCCCGATGACCAGCACATCGAACCGGTTCTCGGCCATCCGGGCCAGGCTGGCCGTGCGGGTCTGCTCGGAGAACGTCAGCACCCGCCGATACTATAGCCCTCCTGAATTTCCCCAAAGTACGAGATTTCCCTGCAAACCGGCTCTTGCGTTAATGAGAATGCGCGCACACACTGAGCTAATAGGGGTATCTGGGTGGAGGGGGCCTGATTGGGATGTTTACCGGCATTGCCGTTTACCGGTCGGCTTTTTCCTGAAGCCCGGGTTAGATAGGCACCCGAGATGTTGCGCTCGCTGATCAGCGCAAGCGTCCGGTTCCGTTTCCTGCTTATCGCGGTGGCCGCCGGAATCATGGCCCTGGCCGTCGCGACCGTGCCGGGAATTCACGCGGACGTGCTCCCGGAGACCGCACCGGTCACGGCGCGAATCCAGACCGAGGCGCCGGGCCTTTCCGCCCCCGAGGTGGAATCCCTGGTCACGGTACCGCTGGAAAAGAACCTGCTCGAAGGCGTGATGGGTGTCACCGACGTCACGTCCGACTCGATACCGGGGCTGTCCCAGATCAACCTGGACTTCGCCCCGGGCACCAACCTGTACCAGGCCCGCCAGCTGGTGCAGGAGCGGCTGACCCAGGCGTTCGTGCTGCCGAACGTGTCCAAGCCGCCGGTGCTGCTGCAGCCGGTGTCGTCCACCGGCAACGTGATGCTCATCGGGCTGACCTCGCGCCAGCTCAGCCAGATCGACTTGTCCGTGCTGGCCCGGTGGACGATCGTGCCGCGGCTGCTCGGCGTGTCCGGCGTCGCCGACGTATCCACGTTCGGCGAGGCGGACCGCCAGCTCCAGGTGCTGGTCGACCCGGCCCGGCTGGCCGCCCGGCACATCACGCTGGCGCAGATCATCGAGACCGCGGGGAACGCGCAGCTGGTCTCGCCGCTGAGCTACCTGGAGGGGTCCACGCCGGGCACCGGCGGCTTCCTGGAAGGCCCGAACCAGCGCATCACGATCGAGCCCGTGCTGCCGTTCGGCACGCCCGCCAACCTGGGCCAGGTTCCGGTGACCGAGACCGCGGGCCCGAAGCCGGTGCCGCTCGGCAGCGTCACCGACATCGTGGTCGGCCACCAGCCGCTGATCGGCGACGCTCTGGTGCGCGGCCAGCCCGGGCTCGTGCTGGTGGTGCAGAAGCTGCCGTCGGCCAGCGTGCCGGCCGTCACCGACGGGCTGAACCAGGTGCTGGCGCAGCTGGCGCCCAGCCTGTCCGGGGTGCGGGTCGACACTACGCTGTTCCGGCCGGCCAGTTACATCGACAGCGCGCTGCACAACCTCAGCCGGGAGCTAATCGCCGCAGCGGTCCTCGCCGCGCTGGCGCTGATCGCGCTGCTGCTGAACCTGCGGCTGGCCGTCGTCGCGCTGACCGCCACCGCGATCTCGCTGACGGCCGGCACCGTGCTGCTGTACCTGCTCGGGTATACGTTCAACGCGCTGGTCACGCTCGGCCTGCTGCTGGCGCTCGCGGTAGTGGCCGCCGAATCCGTTGGGACCGCGCAGCGCCTGGCCAGCATGCGAAGAGCCGAGCCAAAGAACGGCACCCGTCCGTCCGGAGCCGACCTGGCCGTGGCGGCGTGCGGCGAGCTGCGCGGCCCGCTGTGCGCCGCGGCGCTGGCGGTGCTGGCGGCGGCCGCCCCGGTGGCCCTCATCCCCGGGCTGACCGGTACCTTCCTGCGGCCGATGGTGCTGGCCTTCATGCTCTGCGTGGCGGCCTCGACGCTGGTCGCGCTGACCGTCACGCCGGCCCTGGCCGCCGTGCTGCTCGGCCGCGGCCGTCGGCGCGAGCCGAGCGGCCGGTCCAGCCTGGCGTCGCGGGCGTACCAGGCCACGCTGCGCGGGGTGCAGCGCGCGCCGCGCTGGCTCGCGGCCGCCTCGTGCCTGGCCACCCTGGGCCTGGCTGGTGTAGGCGCCGCGGCGGTGCTGGCGGTCGTCCACCCCGGCCAGCCGCAGTTCCAGGATCGGAACCTGGTGATCCGCTGGACCGGCGCGCCCGGCATGTCGCTGCCGGAGCTCGACCGGCTCGCGGCGCGGACGTCGCAGCAGCTGACCGTGCTGCCGGCGGTCGGCGACGTCGCCGCCACCGTGGGCCGGGCGGTCTCGTCCGACCAGATCGTCAGCACCAACTCGGCGCAGATCTGGGTCACGATCAAGCCCGGCGCGGCCTACGACCGGGCCGTCGGTCAGGTGCGGGCGATCGCCGACGGCATGCCCGGGGTCGCCGGCACGGTCAGCACCTACGAGTCCGACAGCATGGGCGGCGTCCTGGCCGCGGCGCCCGGCGCCCTCACCGTCCGGCTGTACGGCTCCGACTACGGCGAGCTGGCCCGGCTGGGGCGGCAGGTCGAGGCGGTCATGGCGCGGATCAGCGGGCTGGGCCCGGCCCGGATGCAGCTGCCGGCCAGCCAGCCGACGCTGAACGTCGCGGTCGACCTGACCGCAGCGACCAGGAACGGCGTCAAGCCCGGCGACATCCGCCGCGAGGCGGCCACCCTGCTGTCCGGCCTGACCGTGGGCAACTTCTTCGAGCAGCAGAAGGTCTTCGACGTGGTCGTGCAGGGCACCGCCGCGGTGCGCAGCAGCCTGACCAGCGTGAGCGACCTGCTGCTCGACACGGTGAACGGCGACCACGCCCGGCTGGGCGCGCTCGCCCGGGTCAGCGTCGCGGCCGAGCCGGCCGACATCGCGCACGACGCGATGTCCCCGTACGTCGACGTGACCGCCCGGCTGACCGGCCGCGGCCTGGGTTCGGCCCGGGCCGCGGTCACGGCGGGGCTGCGCGGGATCTCCTTCCCGCTCAGCTACTACGCCGCCGTGCAGGCTCCGTCATCGGCTGGGCCGGCCGGCCAGGCCGTGTTCGACTGGCGGCTGCTGAGCTACGTGATCGCGGCGGTGATCGGCATCCTGCTGCTCGCCCAGGCCGCGACCGGCAGCTGGCGGCTGGCGCTGCTGGTGCTGGCCGTGCTGCCGGTTCCGGTCGCGGTCGGCGTGCTCACCATGTTCCGGCTCGGTACCCAGGACTCGCTCGCCGCCCTGGCCGGGCTGCTGGGGGTGCTCGCCGTCGCGATCCACCAGGCGTTCCGGGTCACCGCGGCGATCCGCCGGGCCCACCTGGCCGACGGCGGCCCGCTGACCCCCGGGCTGGTGGCAGCCGCGGCCGCCGGGGCCGCCGGCCCCGTCTTCACCGCCGCCGTGGTCGCCGCCGTGGCGCTCGTGCCGTTCATCGTGGCGGGCCAGGTCGCCGGGAACGAGTTGCCTCACGCCGCCGCCCCGGTGATCCTGGCGGGCCTGATCGCGGCGACGCTGCTGAACACGCTCGTCTTGCCGGCCGCCTGTCTGTGGTTCGGCCCGGCCCGCGCCGCGCAGGACCTGCCCGACCCGCCGGACGCCCCGACGGAGGCCCCGACGGAGGCCCCGGTGGTGCCGCAGCCGCGGGAGGAGCCTGAGGTTCCGTCCGCGGCCGCCCAGCCGGAAAACCCGGTCAGCTAGGAAGGGGGCACGCTCGTGCACCGCCTCAGACGCAGCGTGGCGCTGCCGATCGTGATCGCGGTAGCGGCCCTGGCCGGGTGCCACGGTGCCACCAGCTCCGCCGCCTACGGCGACGGCCGTGGCCCGCCGCCGTCAGCCCGGATGGAGCGGACCGGGCCGAACGGTGCCCTCAGCGTGGTGCTGACTCGGCTGGGCGCGCAGCGGGCCGGCATCGCGACCGCGGCGGCCGGGACGGCCAGCCAGGGCCGGGCCGTGGTCCCGGATTCCGCCCTGCTCTACCAGCCCGACGGCAGCAGCGTGATCTACACGGTGACGGGCCCGCTCACCTACACGCTGGCCACCGTCGGCGTCGCGAGCATCCAGGGCAGCCAGGTCTACGTGACCGGGCTCAAGCCGGGCACCACGGTGGTCACGGTCGGCGGCGAGGAACTGCTCGGCGTCCAGGACGGCGTCGGGGTCCAGACGTGAGCGACACGGCGGCGGGGCGGCGATGCGCTGGCTAGTCGGCTGCAGCCTGCGCTTCAGGTACCTGGTGGTCGGCCTGGCCGCCGGTCTGATGATCTTCGGCGTGGGAGTGCTCGGGCACGAGAAGCTGGACGTGTTCCCCGAGTTCGCGCCCGTCTCTGTGGAGATCCAGACCACCTGCCTGGGCCTGTCGCCGGAGCAGGTCGAATCGCTCACCACGGTCCCGCTCGAGGCGGCGCTGCAGGGCGTGCCCGGCGTCGACGACGTGCAGTCCTATTCCGAGCCGGAGCTGTCAGCCATCTACCTGTACTTCCGGTCAGGAACGAGCCAGCTGCACGCCAGGCAGCTGGTCCAGGAGCGGCTGCGGACCACCGCGCCGACGCTGCCGACCTGGTGCGATCCGCCGCAGATGTACCCGATCGTGTCCGCGACCAGCCGGGTCATGCAGATCGGCTTCACCTCCACCACGCTGTCCCCGCTCGAGCTGTCGACGATCGCCCAGTGGACTATCCGGCCCAAGCTGATGAGTGTGCCCGGGGTCGCGAACGCCGCGATCTGGGGGGACAACCCGCGGCAGATCATGGTCGAGGGCGATCCGGCCCGGATGCGGGCGCACGGGATCACGCTGGATGAGCTGATGGCCACCGCTGCCGACTCCGTCGACGCCGGGGAACTCGGCTTCACCACCGGCTCGGCGGTCGGCGCGCTCGGCTTCACCGAGACTCCGGCCCAGCGGCTGGACGTCGCCAACATCCAGCCGATCCAGAGCCCGGCCCAGATGGCCCGGGTGCCGCTGGAGACCGGCAACGGCAAGCTGATCACGATCGGCCAGGTGGCCACGGTGGCCTGGGGCTACCCGACCCCGACCGGGGACGCGCTGGTAGACGGCGGCCACGGTCTGATGATGGTGGCGGAGAAGTTCCCCGGCGCGAACACGCTGCAGGTGACCAGTGGGATCGAGGCAGCGCTCGCCGCGCTGGCGCCCGGCCTGCATGGCGTCCACGTGGACACCCGCATCTTTCAGCAGGCCGCGTTCATCCAGACCGCGATCGGCAACCTCGGCCTGTCGGTGATCATCGGCTGCATCCTGGTCGTGTTCGTGCTGCTGGCGTTCCTGTTCCAGGGGCGGGCCGCGCTGGTCAGCCTGCTGGCGATCCCGCTGTCGCTGGTCACCGCGGCGGTCGTGCTCGAGCTGGCCGGGTCGACGATCAACACCATGGTGCTGGCCGGGTTCGCGGTCGCGGTCGGGGTGGTGGTCGACGACGCCATCATCGACATGGAGAACATCCTGCGGCGGCTGCGCGCCTGGCGTGCCGAGGGCAAGCCGGTCACCCCGCTGCGGCTGGTGCTGGCCGCCTCCCTCGAGGTGCGGGTGGCCATCTTCTACGCCACCTTGATCAACATTGTCGCGGTGGTCCCGGTGATGCTGGTCGGCGGGCTGACCGGCGCGTTCTTCGAGCCGCTCGCGCTGGCCTACGGGCTGGCCGTGCTCGCCTCGATGCTGGTCGCGCTGACCGTCACCCCGGCGCTCGGTCTGATCCTGCTGGGCGGCGCGCGGCTGGCGCCGTCCGACCCGCCGCCGATGCGGGTGCTCAAGGGCGGCTACGGCTGGGCGCTGCGGCTGGCGCTGCGCCTGCCGTGGCTGGCGTTCGCCGCCGTCCCGGTCGCGATCGCCGCGGCGGTCGTGATCTACCCGCGGATCGGCCAGGACCTGTTCCCCGACTTCAAGGAGCCCGACTTCCTGGTCCACTTCGTCACCAAGCCGGATACCTCGCTCCCGGACATGGACCGCGAGGTAGCCCAGTTGCAGCGCGAGCTGCTCGCGATCCCCGGCGTGGCCGACGTCGGCAGCCACATCGGCACCGCGCCGCTGGGCGAGGAGATCAATGGGGTGAACTTCTCGGAGAGCTGGCTCAGCCTGTCGCCGGGCGCGGATTTCCCGAAGGTCCTGGACCAGGTCCGGGCGGTCGCGGCCGGCCATCCCGGCGCCTTCAGCGACGTCCAGACCTACCTGCACGAGCGGATCGACGAGGTGCTCACCGACGGCACTACCGACGACATTGTGGTCCGCGTCTACGGCTCGGACGTGAGCCGGCTCGGCGCAGTGGGCAACCAGCTCGCCGCGGTGCTGGCCCGGGTGCCCGGGCTGACCGACGTCCACCCGGCCGCGCTGGAGTTCATCCCCCAGGCCGACGTCCAGGTCAACCTGGCCGCCGCCCGCCGCTACGGGCTGACGCCGGGGGTGATCAGACGCGCGGCCGCGGTCATGATGGCCAGCGAGCCGATGTCGGAGATCTCCTCCGGCGGGGTGCTCACCACGGTCGCGGCCTGGAGCACCCCGGGCACGCGGCAGGACCTCGCCAGCCTCCGGCAGCTCCAGCTCGACACCCCCAGCGGCGGGCACGTCGCCCTCGGCGCGGTGGCGTCGGTCACCGTGCGGCCGTCCCCGAGCCAGGTACTGCGGGAAAACGGCCAGCGTTACACCGAGGTGGACGCCAACCTCGACGGCCGCGCCCT
The DNA here is from genome assembly GCA_036758545.1 of Streptosporangiaceae bacterium. GTDB lineage: Bacteria > Actinomycetota > Actinomycetes > Streptosporangiales > Streptosporangiaceae > Palsa-504. Next base: position 6,819 of record DAIOWL010000238.1, read on the forward strand.
GGGCTCGGTGACCAGCGCGGTCAAGGCGGCGCTGACGCGGTTCCGCTTCCCAGCCGGCTACCGCTACACGCTGCTGGGCGAGGCCACCGAGCGGGCCGCCGCGCAGCGGCGGCTGCTGATCGAGGGGCTGGCGGCGGGGCTGATCATCCTGCTGCTGCTGCAGGCCGCGTTCGGCACCTGGCGGCTGTCGTTCCTGCTGTTCCTGACCCTGCCCGCGGCGCTGGTCGGCGGAATGGTCGCGGCGTGGGGCGGGCTGGGCACGATCACCCTCGGCGCGCTGGTCGGCTTCTTCACCGTGCTCGGCATCGCCGCCCGCAACGGCATCCTGCTGATCAGCCACTTCCGTCACCTGGAACAGGCCGAAGGGGTGCCGTTCGGCCCGGGGCTCGTGCTCCGCGGCGCCAGCGAGCGGCTCTCCCCGATCATGATGACCGCGCTGGCCACCGCGCTGGCGCTGGTCCCGCTGGTCCTGGGCGGCAACCGGCCCGGCCAGGAGATCGAGTACCCGATGGCGGTCGTGATCCTCGGCGGGCTGGCCACCTCTACCCTGCTGAACCTGTTCGTGCTGCCGGTGCTGTACCTGTCGGTCGGCCGGCGTCGCCGGGACCGCACCGGCGCCTGAGGGCAGTGCCGGTCAGTCTGGGCCGGTCAGGCTGGGCCGGTCAGGTGGCCAGATGGTAATCGCGCCAGAGGCCGGTTTCCTCGGGCGCGGCGACGAACGGCTCGTCCCACAGCTGACGGAAACAGATCTGATCAGCGGCGGCGAGCGGGTGGGTGACGGGGAGCGCAACCCAGCGGGGCTCGGTGAGCAGCACCTCGATCCGCATGTTGCCTCGTTGGCGGCGCTGGACATGAATCCCACCCGCAGCACCCGGGCCGCCCGGCTGGCCGCGGCCCTGGTCTCCCGCAGCACCTGATCCCAGCCTGCCAGCATGCCGGGGATCCGGCCGGCCAGCGCCTGGCCCGCCGCGGTCAGCGTCATCCCGGCCCGGGACCGGGTGAACAGCTGAACCCCGAGCTGGCCCTCCAGCTGCTTGATCTGCTTGGTCAGCGCGGGCTGGGACACGAACAGCCGCTCGGCCGCGCGGCTGAGGCTGCCTTCGGCCGCGACGGCGGCGAAGTAGCGCAGCAGCCGGGTGTCGACATCCATGCCATCAGGTTATAGACGCGTGTATTGGATACGGGACGTGGCTCTCGGCCAGGGTTGATCCATAGCCACGCAGACGAGGGAGTGCGGATGAGGCGAGTGGCCCTGCAGATGGGTGTCACGCTGGACGGGTATGTGGCCGGGACGGGCGGGGAAGGTGACTGGGGGCTTCCGCCCTAGCATCCGGATGTGCGCGCCTGGAAGGTCGCGTCCCTGGACCGGGTCGGAACCCACATCATGGGGCGGATCACCTACGAGCAGATGGCCGCGTACTGGCCGAACGAGACCGGCGACTACGCGGCGTTCATGAACAAGCTTCCCAAGGTCGTCTTCTCCGCGACGCTGCCGGACGCCGGATGGGCCGGCACCCGTATCGCCCGCGGTGACCTCGCAACCGAGATAGCCGCCCTCAAGGCCGAACCCGGCGGCGAGATCATGGCCCATGGCGGCGCCGCGTTCGTCCAGGCGCTATCCAGGGACCGCCTGATCGACGAGTACCGCCTGGTCATCCTGCCGGTCGCCCTCGGGGCCGGGCTGCCCCTGTTCAAGGACCTGCCCAGGCCGCTGCGGCTGGATCTCGCCGAGTCCAGGAGCTTCTCCGACGGCACGATCATCAACGTCTACCAACCGACCCCAACCGTGGGGTAACCCTGACGCCACCCGCGGGCCCTGCCCGATGCTCCTGCTGCCCGTGAGTCACCAGGTGCTCTCGTTACCCCTGACCCCCACCCCTAGCCTGTTTCCGATCGCACAGGGGTACGATTTTCATGATCATGAAGGGTTTTTAGTCTGGGCAGACTAAATATCCTTCGCGGTCATGGAGAGCGGTCAGGATTCCCCGGCCAGCGCCGCGAGCCGGTCAAGCGAAGCGCGGAGGCGATCCGTCATGGTGGCGCGCGCCCGCGGCAGCCGGCCCTCGTCGGTCAGCCGGGTCCAGTCGTAGGTATGGGTAA
>DAIOWL010000239.1:0-8906 GCA_036758545.1 Streptosporangiaceae bacterium
GCGTCGCACGAAACGGTGAGCTGCAGCCGCCTGAACTTCGGGCCGTCGTAGGTGCCGGTGGCGGTGACCTCCAGGCCCGGCAGGCTGATGCCGCGCTTCCCGGCCGCCCAGTTGAGCGCGAGCGTATAACACGACGCCAGCGCAGCCAGCAAAAACTCGGTTGGCATCGGCCCGGTGCCGGTGCCACCGGAATCCGGCGGCTCGTCGACTACCATCTCGAAGCCGCTTGCCTCGACCCGGCAGCGCCAGCCGCCCTCGAACCTGGCCACCACCGAGTTGGTGTGCGGCCTGCCGGGGTCGGTCGTCATCGGCCCCGACCCCGGCTAACCAAAGATGGCGTCAGACCGTCCACGTGTTGAGCTGGAAGGCGCCGGCCCGCCACGCGGTCAGGGCCGAGTCGAGCACGTCAAGCGGGCTGAAGGCCTTGACGCCGTCGATGAGGTCCTCCTCGCGGAAGCCGTACAGGGCGCCCATGGCGAACCGGCAGGCGTAGATCGTCGCGCCCTCCTTGATCAGCGTCTCGATCTGCCGGTTGCCGGCCAGGTTCCCGGGGAAGCCCTCGGTGCCGATGGTCGGGTAGCCGCGGTGCCGGGACGCCAGCAGCACGCCGGGGCCGTACAGGATGATCGACACGTCGAAGCCCTTGCGCACCAGCCGGGTGGAGGTGAGCAGGTTCACCAAGGACACCGAACCCTCGAACGGGACGGAGTGGATGAATATGAAGGCCTTCTCCCCGGGGTTGGCCCGGATGTCATCGAAGATCTTCTCCTCGGTGTTGTACAGCGAATCGACGCCGGCCTCGCCGCGCGGCGAGCCAATGGTGATCGGCATGAAGCCTCCTGATGGTTGTGAGTACCGACAACGGATGCGGCCCGGCCTAACCCCCCGGTCCGCGCGGGTGCTGCGTCTTGGTCCAGGTCATCCGGTGGCTGCCCGGCATCCGCCGCATAATGGCCGAACGGACCGGCCAGGGCACGGCCTGGTACGCCGGGACGTACACCCGCAGCCAGAACCACTCCGAGCCGTGGGGCCGGGGCGGCGGAGCGACCTGGTACTTGGCCGCGATCTTCTGCTGCGCCGCGACCATCAGGTAGTGCTCGGACGTGGCGCGCAGCCAGCGGGCGAACGAATCCCTGGCCACCTCAGGACCCCAGCCCGGCCAGCAGGTTCTGCGCCGCCAGCGCGATCGGCTCGTTCAGCGCGCCGATCGGCGGCGAGTAGACGTTCTCCATGGTGGCGAACTCGTTGATGGTGATCCCGGTCCTGACCGCCATGGCCAGGAAGTCGGCGCGCTCCTTGATGCCCTCGCGGCCGACCATCTGCGCGCCGATGAGCCGCAGCGTGCCCGGCTCGGCGAGCAGCTTGACCCGGACCTTCTCGACCCCGGGGTAGTAGCGGGCCCGGGAGATCCCCTCGGCCACGCCGACCACGTGCGGGATGCCGAGCGCCGTGGCCAGCGTCTCGCTGAACGAGACGCCGCCGATCATCCAGTCCCCGGCCATCATCCCCCAGGGCACGCTGACCGGCTGGTACCGGCGATCGCCGCCCGCTGCGTTGGTCCCCGCGACCTTGCCCTGGGAGTAGGCGTGGCTGCCGGACAGGCCCTGGATGGGGATCTGGGTCACGCTGTGCGGGATCTCGGTGCAGTCGCCCGCCGCCCAGACGTTCGCGGCCGAGGTATGCATCCACTCGTCCACGATGACGCCGCTGGCCGAGCCGGTCCGTATCCCCGCCGCGGCGGCCACGGCGGTGTTGGCTTCCTTCTTGGTGCAGACGACGGCCAGGTCACACGGGATCTCCCCGTCGGAGGTCTGCACCGCGCGCACCGTGCCCTGCCCGGCGAAGCCGGTCAGCGTGGTGTTGAAGTGCAGCTTGGCGCCCTTCTCCAGCCAGGAGTCCTGCACCGGGGCGATGATGTCCGGGTCGGTGGCCACGGACAGCGCCCAGGCGCCGGGGTCGACCAGGTGCGTCTCGATGCCGCGATGACACAGCGCGGTGACCATCTCCAGGCCCAGCGGGGAGGCCTCGACCACGACCGCGGACTTCACCCCGTCCAGGACCTTGTCCCACTCGATCGCCCGGCGGATGTTCTTGACGTAGTACAGGTTGGCCAGGTCGGTGCCGGGTACCCCGGGATCGGCGTAGTCGAAGCCGGTGGCGACGATCAGCTTGTCGTAGCCGACCTCGCCCTCGCCCTGCACCGATACGATCTTCGTGTCGGGATTGAACCCGGTGACCCGCGTCTCATAGTGGATATCGATGCCCGCGTTGTCGTAGGTCTCCCTGGTCGCCAGGAACAGGCGCTCGAAGTCGGGTATCTCCCGGCCGTGCACGTAGGGAATGCCGCACGGGCTGTAGCCGACGTCCTCGAACTCGGTGTAGACCCGGACGTCGGCGGATCGGTCAGTGCCCTTGGCCGCCCCGGCCGCGCCGATACCTGCGGCGCCGCCGCCAATCACCACGATCCGCTGCGCCATATGTAATCTCTTCTCATGGAAAACGGGACGCGACGTTTAGTATCCGTTACAAGTCGTACACTATACTGGCGGGACGAAACCCTGAACGTCAAGGGACGGCCGCCTGTGAACCCCTCTGAGGCGCGATGAACCGGGCGCAACGAACATCGGGTCCGCCCTGCCTGGACGCCCAGGCGAGCGCCCGCACCGACACCGGCGGCACCGGAGAGGTGGAGCGCATCGTCGGCTCCATCGGCCTGAAGGTGTTCAGCCACCGCAAGCGGATGGGCCTGTCCCTGCAGCAGCTGGGCGAGCGATCCGACGTCTCGGCCGCCGCGATCCACAAGATCGAGCAGGGCGGCATGGTGCCGACCATCACCACGCTGCTGAAGCTGGCCACCGCGCTCGGCCGGCCGGTCTCCTACTTCGTGGAAGAGGACGTCGGCCAGGACGACGTGGCCGTGCTGACCCCGCCCGACGAGAACCGCCCGGTGTACACCTCGCACCAGGGCATCGAGCTGGACAGCATCTCCGGGCCCTACGGCCGGTTCCTGCTGGCCGGCGCCCGGGCCTGCGTGGCGCCGGGCGCCAGCAGCGGGCGCAAGCCGATGCAGCACCCGGGCGAGGAACTCGTGCACGTCACCAGCGGCGTGCTCGAGTTCACCGTGACCGGGCAGAAGTACACGGTCGAGCCGGGGAGCACCCTGCACTTCCAGGGCGACCAGCCGCACACCTGGCGCAACCCCGGCAAGGCCGAGGCCCGCGCCGTCTGGATGGCACTCCGTCCCCAGTAACCGGGCCCCGGTAGGACCGGGACCGGTCAGCTCTTGTCGTAGAGGGCGGCGAAGTTGTCCCGCAGCATCGACTGACCCAGCGAGCCGTCCCCGGCCGCGGTCCGCATCCTGGCCAGCTCGCCGCTGAAGTCGCCCCACGGCTCGTCGCTGGCGAAAAGCACCCGGTCGTACCCGATGCCGCGCCGCTCGATCTCGGCCGCCAGCCAGCGCGGCGCGAAGCCGATCGCCCAGCTGGTGTCGGTGTAGACCTGCTTGCCCGCCTCGATCCAGTCGAAGAACCGGGTGCTGATCAGCTTGATGTGGCCGCTCATGCCGCCGCCGAGGTGCACCAGGTGAATCTTCACGTCGTCGCCGTACTTGTCGACGAGCAGGCCGACCTCGTTGATGTCGGACGTCCCGCCGGGCGAGGTGTGCACGTGCACCACCAGGCCGTGCTCGCGCGCCGTGCCGAAGATCCGGTCTAGCTGCTCCTGGCAGGCCTCGTCGTCGGCGCGCCCGCCGAGCAGGAAGCTGGTCTTCAGCGCGGCCACCCCCGGCTCGCCCGCCAGGGCCAGGGCCGCCGTGTTGAGCTCGGCGTCCTGCGGCCGCGGCGAGACCCACAGCCCGCACCGGATCCGGTCATCGGCCGCGGCGGCCTCCAGGACCAGCGGGTTGAAGCCGAACGAGACCGACGCGTCCGGCACTCCGTAGTTGGGCAGGACCAGCGCGCGTTCGACGCCCGCGCTGTCCAGATCGGCGATCAGTTCGGCCACGGAACCCCGGGCCAGCATGTCCGGATTGCAGGGCGGGCCGCCGTAGAAGGGGAAGGCGGGCATCTTGCCCAGGTGCCGGTGTGCGTCGTTAACCAGTTGCGTTCCCATGCGGGGATGTTATTCCTCTAGCGTTTCCGATACAAGATATCCATCTCGGATAGGAATCAGATCGGCCCCGCGGCTCACTGTTCATCAGGGTTCCTTCTCTTGCCTTCCGCGTGCGCGGCTTCGGCGAGCCGCTTGATCGCGCCGAGTCGCTGGTCCCACTGGGCGGCGAGATCGGCCATGGCCCGGGCGGCCTGGTCGAGGCGCTCGGCTTCCACCTGGTAGAGGACTTCCCGGCCCTGTTTGCGCCGGCTGATCAGCCCGGCCCGTTCGAGCACGACCAGGTGCTTGGAGACGGCCTGGCGAGTGAACGGCACCCGCCCGGCCAGCCAGCTGGCGCTGACCGCGCCGTGGCTGACCAGGAGGTCGAGGACCTGGCGGCGTGACGGGTCGGCGATGGCCGACCACAGCTCCTCATCGGCCTGCACGGTTATCCCTGCCGTCATCTCAGCCGGCGCTTCGCGACCAGCACGGCCAGGCGGTCCAGGAACTCGACCCAGCCCTCCCGGTGCTCCTCGGCGTAGCGCTCCTTCTCCGCGTCGGGCCAGGCGCGCAGCTCGTGGCCGCTCTCGACCACGCGAAGCCGGGTCTGCTCGTCGCCCTCGGGTGTCAGCGTGAACTCCACGAGCATCGAGTTGCCGGCCACCGGCTCCTCCCCGCGGGGATGGTTCCAGCGGAAGGAGAAGCGAGTCGGCGGATCGACCGTCTCCACAACGACCGGGCCGCCCTGGTCCCCGAACTCCATATAGCCGTGCGCACCGGGCTCGACTACGAGCTCCACCCGGCTGGCGAACCACTGGCTTATCTGATCGGGCTCGGTGATGGTGCGCCACACCACCTCCGTCGGCGCCTCGATCAGAACCTCCCGATCGATTACAAGGCCTGGCATCAGCATGCCCTCCCTTCGATAGATATCTGCAACCGACGGTAGCAGCTCAACCGAGTATCTGCAACCATCAGTTGCATGTCTTCAGAGAATGTGCAACTATCGGTTGCAGATATAAGAACCCCGAGGATCCACAGGAGGAGACCATGACGAACGTTCTGCGCGGTGATGGCGCCGACGCCTCGCCCGCCGACGCCTCGCCCGCCGATGCACAGGCCGCCGGCCTAGCGGCCCGGCCCGAGACCAGCCTGCCTCCGCGGCTGACCCGGCAGCGGTGGAAAGCGTTCTCGCTGCTGGTCGTGGCCTACTTCATCACGATCGTGGATTTCACGATCGTGAACGTCGCCCTGCCTACCATCGGCCGCGCGCTCCACTTCGCCGAATCCGACCTGCAGTGGCTGGTGACCGCCTACGGGCTGACCTTCGCCGGTTTCCTGCTCCTCGGCGGCCGCGCCGCTGACCTGCTCGGACGACGCCGCATTCTCATGGTCGGCGTGGCGGTCTTCACCGCCGCCTCGCTCGCTGGCGGCCTGGCCACCTCGGACGCCTTCCTCATCGTGATGCGCGGGCTGCAGGGACTCGGGGCGGCGCTCGTGCTGCCGGCCGCCCAGTCGATCGTGATGAACATGTTCCCCGAGGGGGCCGAACGCAACAAGGCTCTCGGCATCTGGGGCGCGGTGGGCGCACTGGGCGGTACGGTCGGCCTGCTGGCCGGCGGAATCCTCACCAGCTACGCCGGATGGCAGTACATCTTCTTCTTCAACGTCCCGATCGGCGTAGCGGCCCTCGCCCTGGTGCCCACAATGGTGCCGGAGAGCCGCGCCGGCGGCGGACAGCGGCGTTATGACCCCTTCGGGGCGGTATCGATTACCGCCGCCCTCCTGGTGTTCGTCTACGCCATCTCCCAGGCGCCGCAGGTCGGCTGGACCGCCACCCGGACCGTCGCCATGCTCGCCATCGGCGTGGCCCTGCTCGTGGCGTTCCTCGTCATCGAGACCAGGGCCGAGGCCCCCCTGCTGCCGCTGCCGCTGTTGCGGCTGAGCGCCGTCGCCGGCCCGAACGCCGTCGGCTTCCTGCTCGGCACGAGCTTCCTCACCTTCGTGTTCATCGGCACCCTCTACATGCAGCAGGTGCTCGGCTACTCCGCCCTCGAGACCGGGGCCGCCTGGATGGCCGCGTCGCTCACCTCGTTCGCCTTCGCCGGCCTGTCCCAGAAGCTGGTCACGAGGACCTCGGCCAAGCTCGTCATGTGCTTCGGCATGGCGCTCATCGGCGCCGGGATCTTGTGGGCCACCCAGGTCCCGGCCGGCGGGACCTTCTGGCAGAACCTGGCCGGGCCGATCTTTATCGCCGGCACCGGCACCGCGTTCGCCTTCATCCCGGTCTCCATCGGCGCCCTCGCCGGGGTACGAGAGCGCGACGCGGGCGTCGCCTCCGGCCTGCTCAACACGTCCCAGAATCTCGGCGGGGCGATCGGGGTGGCCGTCGCCTCGTCCATCGCGGCCTCGCACTCCCGCACGCTGGCCCACCACGGCGTTGCCGCCGCGGCCGCGCTCACCGGCGGGTTCCAGTGGGCCCTGTGGGTGTGCGGGCTGACCGGTCTCGCCGCCATCCCCGCTGCCTTCGCGCTCATCCGGCGCACCCGGGGTCCGGGTGTGGAATCCTGATCCGGTGCACCTGATGCGGGATGCCCATGACTGACCTCGCGCTGGTCAACGCCAACGTGCTGACCATGGACCCGAGCCGGCCGCGGGCCACCGCCGTGGCGATCGCGCACGGCCGGATCACCGCCCTGGACGAGATCCCGGCCGGCGCGGCCCGCGTCGTCGACCTGCGCGGCGCGACCGTGCTGCCCGGCTTCCACGACGCGCACAACCACATGATCGGGTTCGGCATGTCGCTCGGCGAGGTCGACATCGGCTCGCCCCCGGTCGGCAGCCTGGACGAGCTGTACGCGGCGATCGCCCGGCGGGCCGAGACGACGGCGCCGGGGGAGTGGGTGATCGGGTCCGGCTACGACCAGAACAAGCTCGGCGGCCACCACCCGGACCGCGACGCCCTGGACCGGGCCGCGCCCGGGCGCCGGGTCTGGCTGCGGCACACTTCCGGGCACATGTGCGTGGTGAACAGCGTGGTGCTGGCCGACCTCGGCATCGACACGGCAGCGACCGAGCTGCCCGGCGGCCGGGTCGCCACTGATTCCGGCGGCCGACCCACCGGCCTATTGGAGGAGCGCGCCCAGCTCCTAGTGGGCAGCTTGGTCTACCCGTACCCGCTGGCCGAGCTGACCAGCGCGATCGCCAGGGCCGCCGGGCAGTACCTGAAGGAGGGCGTCACCAGCTGCACCGAAGCCGGCATCGGCGGCGGCTGGGTGGCGCACAGCCCGGCCGAGCTGGCCGCCTACGCCGCGGCCAGGGACCAGGGCAAGCTGGGCGTCCGGGTCGAGCTGATGACGGCCGGAGAGGTGCTGCACCCGCTCGGCGCGCACGCCGACGACAGCCTGGTGGCAGGTCTCGATCTGGGCATCAGCACCGGGTTCGGCGACGACTGGCTCCGGCTCGGCGCGGTGAAGATCTTCGCCGACGGCTCCCTGGTCGGCAAGACCGCGGCCCTGATTGACGAATATGCGGGGCACGACCCGTTCGCCGGGAACGGCGACAATCGCGGCTACCTGCAGGCCGACGCGGCCGATCTGCGCGCCGCGATCATCGCCGCGCACCGCTCCGGCTGGCAGGTCGCCACGCACGCGATCGGCGACCGGGCCATCGACCTGGTGCTCGACGCCTACGCCGACGCGCTGGCCCAGTACCCGCGGCCCGACCCGAGGCACCGCATCGAGCACTTCGCCGTGGTCCAGCCCCGCCAGGTGGCCCGGGCCGCGGAGCTCGGCGTGATCGCGGTGCCGCAGGGCCGCTTCGCCACCGAGCTCGGCGACGGCATGCTCGCTGCGGTCGGCCCGGACCGGCACGCCTGGCTGTACCGGCAGCGGTCCCTGCTGGAGGCGGGCATGGTGCTGCCGGGCAGCTCGGACCGCCCGGTGGTGGCCGGGGCGCCGCTGCTCGGCATCGACGGCATGGTGAACCGGCGCACGTCCTCGGGCGCGCCGTTCAACCCGGATGAGGCGGTGACCGCGGAGCAGGCGCTGCGCGCCTGGACCCGGGGTTCGGCCTACGCGAGCCGCCAGGAGCACGTCAAGGGCTCGATCGCCCCCGGCATGCTCGCCGACCTGGTGGTGCTGTCCGAGGACCCGACCGCGGTCAGCCCGGACCGCATCGCCGGCCTGGAGGTGCTCGCCACGATCGTCGGCGGGCAGTTCGGCTACACAAGCCTGGATTAGCGCCCGCCCGCCACGGTACCCAACAGGCATGTTCGAGGGCTTCACGCTGGACCGGATCGACGTGGGCGACGCCGTGCTGCGGGTGCGCCACGGCGGCTCGGGGCCGCCGGTCCTGCTGCTGCACGGTCACCCCCGTACGCACGCCACCTGGGCCACGGTTGCGCCCCTGCTAGCCGAACAATTCACGGTGGTCTGCCCGGACCTGCGCGGCTACGGCGAGTCCTCCAAGCCCGCGACCATGCCAGACCACGCCCCGTACTCCAAGCGGGCCATGGCCGGCGACTGCGTCGCGCTGATGCGGGCGCTCGGGTACGAGCGGTTCTGCCTGGCCGGGCACGATCGCGGCACCTACGTGGCGCAACGCCTGTCGCTCGATTCGCCGGGCTCGGTGCGGCGGCTGTGCCTGATGGAGGGGATCCCCATCGCCGAGGCCCTGGCCCGCTGTGACGCCAGGTTCGCGGCCCGCTGGTACCACTGGTTCTTCTTCGGCCAGACGGACAAGCCCGCCGAGCGGTTCATCAGCGCGGACCCGGAAGGCTGGTACACCGCCACCGCCGAGCACATGGGCGCCGAGGC
>DAIOWL010000240.1:0-8905 GCA_036758545.1 Streptosporangiaceae bacterium
CCGAGGCCGAGGGCTGCGTGCGGGAGGTGCTGGTCCTGGCCGCCGCCACGTTCGCGGGCTGGGCGCTGTTCGGTCCTGGCACCGGCCAGCTGACCATGGCCATCGGCACGGCCATCGCCGTGCTCATCATCGCGTGCCCGTGTGCGCTCGGGCTGGCCACGCCGACCGCGGTGATGGTCGGCACGGGCAAGGCCGCTGAACTCGGCATCCTCATCGGCAACGCGGATGCCTTCGAACAAGCGCGACGGCTCACTGCGGTGGTGCTGGACAAGACCGGCACCATTACCCGCGGCCGTCCGGCGGTCACGGCGGTCACCAGCGCGGCCGGCTGGGCCACCGATGAGCTCCTCACGCTGGCCGCCGCGGCCGAGACCGGCAGTGAGCATCCGCTCGGGGAAGCCATCGTGGCCGCCGCCGCCGACCGCGGCCTGACGGTACCGCCGGTGCAGCGGTTCGAGGCCATTCCCGGGCATGGCGTCGAGGCGGCCGTCGGCGGGCATGTCGTCCGGGTCGGAAACGGCACCCTCATGGCTGATGCCGGTATTGACACCGGGCCGTTTGCCGCGGCGGGCAGAGCGGCCGCCGCGGCCGGCCAGACACCGATGTTTGTCGCCGCCGGCCAGCAGGCCATCGGGCTCGTCGCGGTCGCGGACCAGGTCAAGCCCGGAGCGGCCGAGGCCGTCGCGCAGCTCGAGGCGCTCGGGCTCGAGGTGTGGATGCTTACCGGCGACAACTCCGCGACGGCCCGGGCGGTCGCCGGCCTGGTGGGGATCGATCACGTCATCGCCGAGGTACTGCCGTCGGACAAGGCCGAACGGATCGCTGCGCTGCAAGCCGACGGGCACGTCGTCGCGATGGTCGGCGACGGCATCAACGACGCTCCCGCGCTGGCCCGGGCCGACCTCGGCGTGGCCATCGGCACCGGCACCGACGTGGCCATCGCCGCCTCCGACGTCACGCTCGTCGGCGGCGACCTGCTCGGTATCGTGTCCGCGATCGCGCTGTCCCGCCGCACCGTCACCACCATCAAGCAGGGTCTGGGCTGGGCGTTCGGCTACAACCTGCTGCTCATCCCGGTCGCCGCTGGCGCGCTGTACGCGGTAAACGGCACCTTGCTCGACCCGGTGCTGGCCGCCGCGGCCATGGCGATGAGCTCGGTCAGCGTGGTCACCAACGCGCAGCGGCTGCGTCAATTCCGCCGGGCCGCCGGCGCCCGCGAGATCCTTCATCCGCCACTGGCCACACGCGTCCGCCAGTACGCCTACCTGGCCACCGTCGCGGTCCTCGCGCTCGCCCTCGGCGCGGGCCTGACCGGGCTGAGCCGGACCGACACCGCCCGCCGCGGCATGAACGGCGTGCTGGCCTGGACCCAGTCCGCCGGCATGCCGATGAGGCCGCAGATGAGCACCATGATGACCACCGACATCCCCCCGGCCGACGCCGCCGATGCCCGCGTGCGAGTACACCTGGACATGCCGCGGGCCATCACGCCCGGGCAGCCCGCCCGGGTCACGGTGACGCTCACCAGCGCCGGGACCGGTGCACCGGTCACCGACCTTACGCTCAGCCATCAGGTGTGGATGCACCTCATCGCCACCCGGGCCGACCTCGGCACGTTCGCCCACGTCCACCCCGAGCCCACCGGCCAGCCCGAGCAGCTCGCGGTCACCCTGGTATTCCCCACCGCCGGGCGCTACGTCATCAACACCGAGTTCCGCCGCGATGGCGAGATGGCCGACCTCCACGACCGGCAGGTCATCTCCATCCCCGGCACCCCGCCGGCCGCCGCGCCGCTGGCCCCCAGCCCGCGCAGCCAGACCGTCGACGGCGTCCGCGTCGAGCTGCGCGGCGACGCCAGGGTCGGCCAGGCCAGCGACCTGACCCTGACCGTGGCCGACGCCGCCACCGGACGGCCGCTGGACGACCTGAGGCCGTACCTGGCCGCGGCAGGCCACGTCATCATCATCCGCGCTGATGCCGGCACCTTCGCCCACCAGCACGCCGACGTCGAGGACAGCCAGGGCCGGCCGGTATTCGCCCTGCCAGGCCAGCGGTTCGGTCCGGACCTGCCCTTCCGGTGCCACTTCGACACCCCCGGTCTGTACCGGCTGTGGGCCCAGTTCGAGACGGCCGACGGCCACGTCGTCACCGCCCCATTCACGGTCAGCGCCCGCTAGCCGGGCCGGGCAGGACAGCTCATCATGACCGTGCGGCAACGGCCGCCGGCTCGCCTTCCAGCGCCGCGGCCAGCTGCGTCCGCGACGAGACGCCGAGCTTGCGGAAGGCATTCGAGAGGTGCATCTCGACCGTCCGCGAGGTGACGAAGAGCGCCTGCGCGATCTCGCGGTTGGACAGCCCGCCGGCCGCCATCGCGGCGATCCGGCGTTCGCTCGGCGTGAGCGCGGCGGCGCCGGTGAGCACGAGCCGGCGCGGCCGCGCACCGGTCGCGATCAGCTCCTGGTGCGCGTATTCGGCGAGCAGGTTCGCGCCCGCGCGCTCCGCGAACTCGAGCGCGTCGCGCAGCCGCTCGCGTGCCTCGCCGCGGCGGTTGCCGCGCCGGAGCGCGGCACCCAGATCGGCCAATGCGTAGGCATGCTCGAGCCGCGCTGGTGATCCTTCCAGGACCGCCACTGCCTCGCGGATCAGCTCGACGCCGTCGCCGCCGCCCTCGATCAGGCCCCGGATCCGCAAGGCGCGCCCCAGCGTCCGCGGCGCACCCCACGCACGCGCGAGCCCCACCTCCTCACGGGCGAGCGCGAGCGCCGCGTCGCGGTCACCGAGCGCCTGGTGCGCGAGCGCCGCCAGCGACCGCCACGCCGGGTAGGACGCGGGCGGGTTCGTGTGGCCGAACGAGGCTAGCTGCTGCCCGAGCTCGAGCGCATGGGCGAGCGCCGCCTGGTGATCGCCACGCGCCGCCTCGACCATCGTCCGAGCGCGCAGCAGCGGCGCCCGGGAGAACGCATCGGGCGCCACGGTCGCCTCGGCGGCTTCGAGCAGGACGGCTGCCTCGCCGGCCGCACCGCGCTCGACCAGGATCTGCGCGAGCCAGCCGTGCGCGGCCGGAACGAACCACACGTTCTGGCGCGGGAGCGCCTCCAGCGCCGCCCGGCCGTCCGCCTCCGCCTCGGCCAGGGCGCCGCGCGCGTACTGGAAGATCGCGCGCGTCATCGACAGGCTCGAGAAGTGGAAGACCGCGCCACGCCTGCGCACGTCCGCGAGCGTCGCGTCGAGCAGGCGGACGCCTTCGTCGAGCCGGTCGGTATGGAGGAGTGCATAGCAGCCGGCGGTGTAGTTGCGAGCGCGTTCCTCGTCAGACATCGCCCTCAGCGCCGCGAGCGCCGTCGCCGCCGCGCGTTCGGCATTGCCGCCGCTGACGCCCTCATGGTAAGCCCGGCCGCTGAGCAGCACCCGTGCTCCTGGCCCCTCATCGACCGATACGTCGATCCGGGCCAGCCGCTCCCGTGCTCGCTTGTACTGCGAGGGCAGCCGGGTCGCGTTCACGATCAGCTCGGCCTCCAGCCGGTGGCGCAGCCCGGCATCGAGATCTGGCTCTCCGGCCAGCGCCCGCTCCAGCACCTCGACGCCATCTTCCTCGTGGCCCGCCCAGTACAGCGCGTGCCCGAGCGCCAGCGACGCCTCGGCCCGCCGCCCGGGATCGTGCAGCAGCGACAGAGACTCCTCCAGGTGGGCCGCGACCGTCGGTGCGCCGAGGCTGGCCTCCGCACCACCGAGCTCGAGCAGCAGCTCGCCGCGTTCGTCACCCGGTAGTGGCTCCTCCAGCGCGCGCCGCAGGTACCGCACGGCGCTCTCGAGGCCGCCCTCGCCCGCGGCGGCACTGGCTGCGTCGCGCAGAATGGCGACCGCCCCCTTGACACTTTCGGGCGGCGCCGCCAGCACCTGCGAGGCAACCTGTGCCGCGGGCGCGCCTGCCGCCGCGAGCATCTCGGCGGCGCGTGCGTGCTCGCGCTCCTCGGGTCGCATGCTCTCGTAGACCGCGTTCCTGACCAGGGGGTGCACGAAGGTGAACGGCGGCTCCGGTCGCAGCAGGTCGACGCGAGCGAGCGTCGCCGCCGCTGGCGCAACCTCCCGCCGCTCCAGCCCGGCCAGCGTGGTCGCATGCGTGCGCAGGGCCCCGTCGCCGAGCACCGCCACCGCTCGCGCGAGCCGCCGTGCCTGCCCGGGCAGGCGCGACAGCCGGAGCCGCACCGAGCGCGCGACGGCGTCCGGCGCTACTCGTTCGACAACACCGACCGACGACGCGGTCGGCGCGACGCCGTCGCTCGCCAGCGTGCGCAGCAGCTCGCGCAGGAGCAGCGGGTTGCCGCCGGTCGCATGGTGGCAGGCGAGACAGAACGGCTGCTCGGCTTCCGCGCCGAGCTCAGCGCGCACCAGTTCGGTAACCGCACGCATAGTCAGCGCGTTCGGCCGCTCGACCGTCGTCGCCGGGTCGACCAGTAGCTCGGCCAGCAACGGATCCTCCTCCTCGACCGGCCGCATCGCCGCCAGCACGCACACGCGCACGTCAGCGATCCGGCGCGTCAGGTAGGCGAGCCAGCGCAGCGACGGCGCGTCCGCCCACTGCAGGTCGTCGACGACGAGCGCAAGCGGCTGCGCCTCCGCCAGGTTCAGCGTCAGCCAGTACAGGCCGTTCAGCAGGGCGAACGCGGCGTCCTCACTCGCCTGCCCTGCCTCGGACCCGCGGCCGGGCTCGATGAGACGTGCCGCGTGCGAGGCCGTGCCCTGGAGCAGCCGCGCGCGCTCGTCCGCGCCCGCGAGCGCCACGACCGCCTCCAGCAGCTGGCGCACGACGCCGAACGAGTACGCGGTCTCCAGCTCGCTGCCACGGGCTTGCAGCACCCGGAGACCAGACGCCGCGGCACGGGCCCGTCCCTCGGTCAAGACCGAGGTCTTGCCGATCCCTGGCGGCCCCTCGACGACCACGACACGACCGCTGTCACCTGCAGCGGCCGCGATCGCCGCGTCCACGGCGGCCAGCTCCTCGGCGCGCTCCAGCAGCGCCGGCGGCGGTCCCGAACCCGTCATGGCTCCGACCATAACCGCAAATCCTGCGGCTTTTCCTACGGGGTCTCCTCGTCGTGATGCGGCACCACCGCGGGCGACGCTCGAGTCAGGCACCACCGAGAAGGAGACCTCGATGCACCACCGCAAGCACACCCACACTCCGCACGAGCACGAGCACGAGCCGCAGCCGCGCACGTGGCTGCTCCCGGTCCTGCTCGTCGCGCAGCTGATGGTCATCCTCGATATCACCGCGGTCAATATCGCCTTGCCGAGCCTGGCCAGAGAGCTGCGGATCGGCGGCGCCACGATCAGCTGGACGATCACGAGTTACTCGCTCATCTTCGGCAGCCTGCTCCTGCTCGGCGGGCGTGCCGCCGACCTGCTCGGCCGCCGCCGCCTCTTCCTGACCGGCCTTGGCATTTTCACCGCTTCCTCCCTGACCTCCGCCATGGCCGGCAGCGCCGCGGCGCTCTTCGCGGCCCGTGCCGGGCAGGGACTCGGCGCCGCCATGCTCTCGCCCGCCGCGCTCTCGATCATCACCACCACCTTCCACGGGCAGCAGCGCGCCAAGGCCCTCGCCGCCTGGGGCGTCGTCGGCGGCGCCGGCGCCGCGATCGGCGTCCTGCTCGGCGGCATCCTCACCGAGCTCGCCGACTGGCGGATGATCTTCTTCGTCAACCTCCCGGTCGCCGTCGCGCTCGCCGCCGCCGCGCGCACGATCGTCCCCGCCGATACGCGCAAGCCGCAGTGGCGCGGCCTCGACCTCCGCGGCGCCGTCCTCGCCACCGGCGGCCTCGGTGCGATCGTCTACGCGATCACTCAGGCGGAGCACGACGGCTGGACCTCCACGCGCACGCTGGCCATCGCCGCCGCCGGCCTCGCCGGCCTGGCCGCGTTCGCCGTATGCGAGCGCCGTACCCGCACGCCGCTGCTCCGCATCGAACGGCTCCGCGACCGCGCCGTCGGCGGCGGCCTCCTGCTGATGCTGCTCAACGCTGGCCTCATGTTCGGGCTGTTCCTGCTCTGCTCGCTGTACCTCCAGCTCGTACTCGGCCACGGCCCGCTCGCCACCGGACTCGCCTTCATCCCGCTCGCCCTCGCCGCCGGCGCCGGCGCCCACCTAGGCGGCCACCTCATCCAACGCCACGGCGTCCGCGGGCCGGTCGCTGCCGCGCTGACGTTCGCCGCTGGTGGGCTCTACCTGCTCTCCCGGGTCGGCGAGCACGGCAGCTACCTGCACGACGTCCTGCCCGGCATGCTGATCGCCGGCTTCAGCCTCGGCCTGGCTGGCGTCTCCGTCAGCGTCGCCGTCCTCACCGGCGCCCGCGCGGAGGAGAGCGGCATGCTCTCCGGCGTCAACGCGACCGGCCACGAAATCGGCGGTACCCTCGGCATCGCGGTCTTCACCAGCATCGCCGCCGCCGTCAGCAGCGGTATCGCTGGCCCCGCCGCCGCCACCGGCATCGCCGACGCCTTCCTCGTCGCCGCCCACGTCGCCCTCGCCGCCGGCGCCGCCGCGCTCGTTGTCCTCCCCGCCGCGCGCACCTTCCTGCCGAAGCTGCGGGTCAGCCCTCAGCCGGTCCCGACCCACTGACGTCGCTACGACAACAGCCCAGGAATGCGAAGGGGCGCCGGAAACGGCGCCCCTTCGCCAACTCTGCCGCTCCCGGCTACCGACGCGGCACGGACAGTACCCTTGGGCGATGTTCTCACCTCGGGGCCCGTCGGCACGTGAACTGGCGATGCAGGCGCTGTCCTCGGTCGAGGACGGCTACGACCTGCTGGCCCCGAAATTCGACCACACGCCTTTCCGCACCCCCGACGGCGTGCTTGACGCGGCCGCCGACGCGTTGCGCCCGCTTGGCCCGTTCGGCCCGGGACTAGACGTGTGCTGCGGCACCGGCGCGGGCATGCGGGTCCTGACATCCGTGTGCCAGGGTCGGCTCACGGGCGTCGACTTCAGCGCCGGCATGCTCGCGCAGGCGCGCCATGCACACCCTGACGCCCAGTGGGTACGGGCCGACGTCCGGGCCGTGCCCTTCGCCGGGGCCTTCGACCTGGCGGTCAGTTTCGGTGCGCTCGGGCACTTCCTGCCCGCCGAACGGCCCGCACTGTTCGCCGGCGTCTACCGCGCGCTCCGGCCCGGCGGGGTGTTCGCCTTCCCGCTCGCCGCGCCGCAGCCGGTCACCTCACCCTGGTACTGGGCCCTTCTCGGGTTCGACCTGGCCATGCGGGTGCGCAACGTCCTATGGCGTCCCCCGTTCGTCATGTACTACGGCACCTGCCCGCTGTACGCGGTCCGCGACGACCTGACGGCATCCGGATTCACGGTGACGACGATCCCCCTGACGGACCTGGGCCGACGCGCGGACGGCAGCCCGCGGTACCGGCTTGTCCTCGCGCGCACAGCCAGCACACCCTGACGGCCGCCTATCGTGATCCGCGCCGCACCGGCCTGCGCCAGGTCAGGCCGGCTGGCGCTTGGCGAACCGCTTGATCAGGAACGACGCGAGGGCAACAACAATCATGGCGCCGATCACCGCGCCAACGATGCCACCCCAGTCGAACTTGTTCGTGTCACCGATGCCGAACAGGCCGTGGAAGATCCAGAAGCCGACCAGGGCCCCCAAGAGGCCCAGTCCCGCCGAGGTCAGCCACGATCTCCAGCCGCGCATGTGCCGGAAGGCATCGTTCGGTATCAGAGCACGAGCTATCGCCCCGGCTACGAAGCCCAGCGCCAGGGCGGCCAGGAAACTACCAAGGTTCATCGAACCTCCATTCTCGGGCCCCTGGCCCATCCGGGCAGTGCGTCCTGCCTGCGAGTTGGGTCGATATCCCCACGCTACGCCGATCTCCGCGCGCGACAAGGGTCTCAGATTGTTACGGCATTCCTGCCGCGCTGGCCGCAGGTTCCAGACTCGTGACCGGCCGCTCAGCTGATGACCAGGAGGAGGTCCCCGCCTTCGACGGGCTGGACCTGGTTGATAGCGAGCCTGGCCACCGTGCCGTCCAGCGGCGCGGTGATGGCCGCTTCCATCTTCATGGCCTCGATGGTCGCGATGACCTGCCCGGCCGTAACAGGGCTTCCCTCGGTCACCTGGAGAGTCACGGTACCGACGAACGGGGCGGCAACATGCCCCGGGATCGAGCGGTCGGCTTTCTCGGCGATCTTCTCTGTCGCCTCGACGCTCCGGTCACGGACGGTGACAGGGCGAAGCTGGCCGTTGAGGGTACCGATCACAGTGCGCATGCCACGGTCGTCGGGGTCGGAGATGGCCTGGATGCCGAACAGCAGCCGCACTCCTGGTTCGAGGTCGACGGCGTACTCAGTCCCTTCCTGCAGGCCATAGAGGAACTCCCGGGTGGGCAAGACGGAGACGTCACCGTAGGTGTCGCGGTGCTCGGTGAAGTCCCTGGTCGGTCCCTGGAACAGGAGCCGGTTGAGCGCTGCCCGCGGCCGCTCAGCCAGGTCGCGGAGGTCCTCGTCGGTCAGGGGCGAAGGCGGGCTGGCCGGGCGGCGGCCGGCGAGCGCGGCGGTGCGGAACGGCTCGGGCCAGCCTCCCGGGGGGTCGCCGAGCTCGCCGCGGAGGAACCCGATGACCGAGTCGGGCAGGTCGTACTTGCCGGGGTCGCTGGCAAAGTCGTCGCTGCTGACACCGGTTCCGACCAGCTGCAGCGCCAGGTCGCCCACGGCCTTCGATGACGGGGTGACCTTGATGAGCCGACCGAGGAGCTGGTTGGCGGCGGCGTAGGCGTTCTCCACGTCCTCGAACCGCTGGCCCAGGCCCAGCGCGATGGCCTGCTGTCGCAGGTTGGACAGCTGGCCGCCGGGGATCTCGTGGGTGTAGACGCGGCCCGTCGGCGAGGGCAGGCCGGACTCGAA
>DAIOWL010000241.1:0-8868 GCA_036758545.1 Streptosporangiaceae bacterium
GGCGGGGAACCTGGGCGAGGACGACGACGCCGGCCAACAGCAGCAGATGCTGCGCGGCCAGCTTGCCGCCCTCGGCGTACGCCGGGTCGACGCAGCCGAGCGGACCGGTCCCGGCCTGCTGACCGTCGCCGCGGCCGCGCGGGCGGCCGGGGACCGCGTGCTCATCTGCGCCGGCGCGCAGACCGTGCCCGGACCCGTGCTGGCCAGACTGCTCGGCGCCGGCGGGACCGCGGCCGTCACCAGGCTGACCGCGGGTACCGCGCGCAGCTCATCCCCGGGCTCATGGCCGGCGCCGCCGTCCGGGGCGCTCATCGTCGACCTGCCCGACCTGGACGCGCTGGCCCGGTCCGCCGAAACGCTGGCGGCCACGCAGGCCGGGCCCGACCCGGGCTCCGCGGTCGGCGCGCTGATCGACGAACTCGGCCGCCGCGGCGTCACGGTCCGGATCCTCGACGCCGGACCGGACAGCGAGGGCGCCGTCACTCAGCTGCTCACCGACCCGGCCGCCCGCGACATGGCCCGCTGGGCGGCCTGGCGCCGGCTCACCCCGGCCGCGCTCTACGGGATCTCGCTCAGCCTCGGCCTGGTCGCCGCGGTCTGGTTCGCCGAACTTGATGTCCGCGCCAAGCTGCTGGCCATCCCGGCGCTGGCCGGCTCGTTCCTGTTCGCCAGGACCGGCTCGCTGGTCGCCGCGACCAGCCGCGAGGGACGTATCAGTCCGCTCACCGGCTGGCTCGCGACCGCCTGCGGGCTGCTGACCGAGCCCGCGCTTTACGCCGCGCTCGCGGTGAGCTCCCGGCTGGGTGACTCGGCCGGCCTGGACGGGACGTTCGGCGGCGCGCTGCGTAACACGTTCGTGGCCACCTGGGGCGGTGCCGGGGAGACGGGCGTGTGGCGGCTGGCCATCGCCGCCCTGCTCCTGCTCGGCGTCCGCAAGCTGGCCGGACTCGGCTACGAGCGCACGGCCGGGGCGCCAGGGGACCTGTTTCCCCGGTCCGTGCTGCGCACGCTGGAGCAGGCCATCACCTTCCCGGCCGGCGAGCGGTACGCGGTAATCGTGCTGACCTCGGTCTTCTTCGGGCCGCGGCTGACCTTCCTGATCCTGCTCGGCTGGGGCGTGCTGGGGGCGGGATACCTGCTGGCCGGGCAGATAGCCAGGTCGGCGCGTCTCCGGGACGCAGCCGGGGCGGCTCGCTCCCGCAGACCCGAGGACGAGGACGAGGACAACGGGCTCGCTGCCTACCGCGGCGATGGCGTCCTGGCGCACTGGGCCGGCGCCCTGGTCGATGGCCGGCTTCCGCCCCTGCCGCCGCTGCTGGTGGGACTGCTCGTGACCGGCATGCTGGCCGCCCTCGGGCTGGGGAACCTGCCCGGCATCCTGGTGCTGACGCCGATCGAGGCGATGATGCTGGCCGCGCTGGGGTCCAGGCACCCGCACGACGGGCGGCTGGACTGGCTGGCGCCCGCGCTGCTGCTGGCCGGCGAGGGCGTGTTCCTCGGCGCTCTCGGCCTGGCCAGGCAGGTGACCCCGTGGGTGGTCTTCGCCCTGCTGGCGGCCGTGCTGGTCCGCCACGTCGACCTGGCCTGCCGGGCCCGGGCGGGCCTGGGCCTCGAAGCCGACGTATTGGGCCTCGGCTGGGAAGGCCGGATGCTGCTGGCTGGGGTGGCCGCCACGGTCGGCCTCGTGCCGTTCGCCTACGCCGCGCTCGCGGGTTATCTTTGGTTGCTGTTCATCTGGGAGTTTTTCACCGTATGGCTGGTGCCCGCTAACCCCGAGCTCGCGGACGGAGACAACGCTTGATCGGAATGGTCCTGGCGGCAGGCGCGGGCCGGCGGCTGCGGCCGGACACGGACGGGCTGCCCAAGGCCCTGCTGCCGGTCGACGGCCCCGTCACCATCCTCGACATCGCCCTGCGCAATCTGGCCGCGGTCGGGCTGCACGACGTCATCGTCGTGGTCGGCTACGCGGCCGGCGCGGTCCGGGACCGGGCGGCCGCGCTGGAGGCCGAGCACGGCGTCCGGCTGACCCTGGTCCACAACGACCGGGCCGAGGAGTGGAACAACGCCTACTCGCTCTGGCTGGCCCGCGAGCATTTCGCGGCGGGCGCGCTGCTGGTCAACGGCGACACCGTGCACCCCGTCTCGGTCGAGAAGACGCTGCTCGGCGCGGCGGGGAACCGGAGCCAGGCCGGCATCGTGCTCGCCGTGGACGACGTCAAGCGCCTCGCCGACGAGGAGATGAAGGTGGTCACCGGCCCGGACGGCCGGCTCACCCGGATCACCAAGCTGATGGACCCCGCGCTGGCCCACGGCGAGTACATCGGCGCCACGCTCATCGACCCGGCCGCCGCGGCCCCGCTGGCCGACGCCCTCGAGGCGACCTGGCGCCGGGACCCCTCGCTGTACTACGAGGACGGCTACCAGGAATTCGCCGACCGCGGCGGCGTGATCGGGACCGCTCCCATCGGCGAGGTCGAGTGGGTAGAGGTCGACAACCACGACGACCTCCGCCGCGCCCGCCAGATCGCGGCCCGCTGTTTGTGAACCTGGGCTGTTAAAGACCCGGTAGTCTCCCGGATAGCTTCTGTTCGCCGTAAGGACCCTGAAGACCACCATGCAGCTGTCCCGTATCCTCACCGCGCCGCTCGTCGTCGACGTGCGGCGCGGCGCGGTCGCGGGCCTCGGCGCGCTGCTCGCCGACCAGCGGATCGCGACCGAGGGCCGGGTCGCCGTCGCGGTCGGCCCCAGCCAGGGTGACAGCGTGCTCGCGGACCTGGCCCCGGAGAACCTGGGCGCGGCCGAGGTGTTCCGGGTCGAGGACAGCACGGTCGATGCCGCGGTCCAGCTGGGCAAGCAGCTGCGGGCCGACGCCTACGAGGCGGTCGCGGGCATCGGCGGCGGCAAGACCATCGACGTGACCAAGTTCGCCGCGCACATGGCCGGCATCCCGATGGTCGCGGTGGCCACCAACCTGTCGCACGATGGCATCGCCTCCCCGGTCAGCTCGCTCGAGCACGAGTCGGGCAAGAGCTCGTACGGGGTCGTCCCGCCGGTCGCGGTGCTGGTGGACCTGGACCGGGTCCGGTCCGGACCGCCCCGCCTGGTCCGGGCCGGGATCGGGGACGTGGTGAACAACCTGTCCGCCATCGCGGACTGGGAACTGGCCGCGGCCGACCGCGGCGAGCCCGTCGACGGGCTGGCGGTCACCATGGCCAGGACCGCCGCCCAGGCGGTGCTGCACCAGCCGGGCACGATCGGCGACGACGAGTTCCTCACCGTGCTGGCCGAGTCCCTGGTGCTGTCCGGGATGGCCATGACCGTGGCCGGGTCCAGCCGGCCGGCCAGCGGCGGCTGCCACGAGATCCTGTACGCCATCGACGAGCTCTACCCCGGCACCGGCAACCACGGCGAGCTGGCCGGCGTGGGCGCGCTGTTCTGCACCTACCTGCGCGGCGAGGGCCGGCTGCTCGGGCTCACCTCGGCCTGCCTGGCCCGGCACGGGCTGCCGCGGACCCCGGCCGACCTGGGCCTGAGCCAGGCCGAGTTCACCAAGGCCGTGCTGCGCGCCCCGGCGACCCGCCCGGGCCGGTACACCATCCTGGAGCGGCTCGACCTGGACGAGCGCGCCATCGCCGAACGCGTGGAGGGCTTCGCCGCGGCCGTCGGGAGCGACGAGTGATGCCCGGGCCCACGCTGAGCGAGGTGCGCGCCAAGGGACAGCCGCCCGAGGTGCTGGCCCGGCTCAACGACGAGCACTGGTTCGGCCGGCTCTACATGCGCAAGCTGTCGCCGTACGCCACCGTGGTGTTCGCCAGGCTCGGCTGGTCGCCGAACGCGGTCACCGTCTGCTTCATGCTGGCCGGCGTGGCCGCCGGGGTGCTCACCGCCGTGCCCGGGCTGGCCGCGGCGATCGGGGTCGCCCTGCTCATCCAGCTCTACCTGCTGTTCGACTGCTCCGACGGCGAGCTCGCCCGGTACACCGGGCGGTTCTCCGCGACCGGCGTGTACCTGGACCGGATGGGGCACTACATCGCCGAGGCGCTGCTGCTGGCCGGCCTCGGCGTCCGCGCCCAGGGGCATTTCTCGCTGTCCGGCGGCTACGTGAGCGCGGGCCTGGCCGCGGCCGTCTGCGCCACCTTGATCAAGGCGGAGACCGACACCGTGATCGTGGCCCGGGCCTCCTCCGGGCTGGACGGCAAGCACGAGGACGAGGCGCTCGCGCCCCGCTCGCAGGGGCTCGCGCTGGCCCGGCGGCTGGCTTCGGCGCTGCGGGTGCACCGCATCATCCAGGCCGTCGAGCTGTCCGTCCTCATCCTGCTGGCGGCGATCGCGGACGCCGTGGCGGGCAACCTCACCGCCACCCGGGTGCTGACCGTGGCGGCGCTGGTCGTGGGCGTGCTGATGACGGTGGCGCACCTGCTAGCCATCGTGGCGTCGAGGAGGCTGCGATGACGGCCACCGCCCAGCGCACCCTCACCCTGTCCTGCGTCATCCTCACCATGGGCAACCGCCCGGCCGAGGTGATCCGGGCCATCGACAGCGTGCTGGCCCAGCACGGTGCCCCCGTGGACCTGGTGGTCGTGGGCAACGGGGCCGACGTCGCCGGCCTGCCCGCCGGGGTGCGGACCGTCCGGCTGCCGGAGAACGTCGGCGTCGCGGCCGGGCGCAACGCGGGGGTGGCCGCGTGCGAGGGCGACGTGGTGCTGTTCCTCGACGACGACGGCTGGTATCCCGACACCGGGCTGGCCTGCCACATCGCCGGCCGGTTCGCCGCCGACCCCAGCCTGGCGGTGCTGTCTATGCAGGTGGTCGACCCCGATGGCGGCCCGGGTGCCCGCTGGCACGTGCCGCGGCTGCGGGCCGGTGACCCGGAACGGTCCTCGGTGGTGACCACGTTCCTCGGCGGCGCCTGCGCGATCAGGCGCTCGGCCTTCCTGGAGGCGGGCGGTCTGCCGGACCTGTTCTTCTACGGGCACGAGGAGACCGACCTGGCCTGGCAGCTGATGAACCGCGGCTACCGGCTGGAGTACGACGCCACCGCCCGCATGTGTCATCACCATCTGCCGAACGCCCGGCATGACACGTTCCGCCGCCAGGACGGGCGGAACCGGGTGCTGCTGGCCCGGCGCAACCTGCCCTGGCCGCTAGCCGCGGTCTACCTGGCCGACTGGATGGCGCTCACTGCAGCCAGGGAACGCGGCCGCCGGGGGAGCCTGCGACCCTGGTTCGCCGGCTTCGCCGAAGGCTGGCGGATCGACCCCGGCCCGCGCCGCCCCATCTCCCTGCGCACCGCCTGGCGAATGGCCCGCGCCGGCCGCCCCCCCGTGATCTGACCCCACCCACCCCAGCACCCACGCACCCCAGCACTCACCTGCCTTCCCACCCATCCCAGAAACGCGTCTGCTTTCCTCCTGCCCCACACCCCTCACCTGCGGCGATCTTGACTCATATACCGCTAATCGGTATATATGGGATCAGTGAGCGCTGGCTTGTCGGGAGCCGGGCTCACTGCGGCCGGGTTCACCCAAAAAGGCAGCGCCCTCGTCAGGGGAGCCTGTGTGAGGGGGCGTGGGCGACCGCCTGAGCGGTGCCGGCCGCGTTTACGGATGAGGTAGCCGGCGGGCGGTGCACCCACCGCCCGCCGGCCCAGGACCCATGGGCCGCCGCCCGCCCCAAGCCCACCCGCCTCCCGCACCCGCCGCCGCACCCCGCCACCCTCGAAACAACAGCACCAGCAGCGGGGCGCCGGTCCACGGCAGTGTGACATTGCCGTGGTCAGGACCACGGCAGTGTGACATTGCCGTGGTTGATCCGGGATCCAGCTAGGCGGCTGGATGCGCCTGCCGCGGGGAAGCATGAGTGCCGCGGGACGCCTGTGAACTGAGGTGCGGAGCCGTGCCGGTGAACGTGTCTTGATGCGCCACGAGCACGTTAGATCGACATGCCGCCGTCTACGGTTAGCGTGGTGCCGGTTACGAACGAGCTCTCGTCGCTGGCCAGGAACAGCATGGCGCGGGCCACCTCGTCCGGGTCAGCGTGCCGGGCCAGCGGGATGAGCTGCTCGAAGATCGAGGCGGCCTGATCCCCGGTCGGCGCCGGTGGCCGCGATCTCGATGCGGTGCTGGAACTCGTTGTCCACCGGGCCCGGGTGGATCGTGTTGACCCGGATGCCGCGCGGCGCCATCTCCTTGGCCAGCGTCCGCATCAGCCCGACCAGCGCGGGGCGGCGCAGGCGCGGTGGGCGCGCTGATCGCGCTGCAGACCCTGTACGTCGAGCCCACCACGGTCTTCAGCATCCAGTACAGCGTCGACATGCTGTTCATGGTGCTGATCGGCGGGATGGGCACGATCGAGGGCCCGGTGCTCGGCGCGCTGGTGCTGTTCGGCCTGCAGGAGGCGCTGTCTTCGTACGGCGCCTGGTACCTGGTCATCGTGGGTGGCCTGGCGGTGGCCGCCACCCTGATCGCCCCGCGCGGGCTGTGGGGATTCGCCGCCGACCGGTTCGGCTGGTCCCTGCTCCCGGTCGGTTACCGGGTGCGTCCTCCCGCGGCTAAGTCGCGCGGATGACGGCAGATCGTCCGCTCGGATGACGTGCGGCAAACAAGCAGAGCGTACGATATGTCTTGTGGAGAGTCGCGATAATCGCGAACTCGCGCCAACGACGGGGGTCGAAGGCGGCACCAGGGCAACCAAGCCCGGGGTCTGGCAGTCGGTAACTACCATCCCCTGGGCCTGGCTGAGCGCCGGGCTGCTCGCCTCTGCCCTGTTCGCCGGCGGGGTCGCGCTATTCAGCACCGATCCGCGGCACCGGCTGTGGGGCCAGGCCGCGGTGGGCGGGTACGCGCTGGCCGCGCTCGCGGTCATGGCCTGGCGGTCCCGGCAGACCCGCGGCGTCGACGTGGCGCTCGCCGCGATGATGTGCGGCGCGATCCTGTTCCCGCTGCTCTGGCTGATCGCGCACGGCTTCGGGGAACCCGAGGTCGGCGTGGTGGCCACCTCCGCCAAGGAGCTCATCCAGGACGGCACCCCGTACCGCAGCGCGCAGGCGCTGGCCGCCACCACCAACCCCAACCAGTACAACCCGTACCTGCCCCTGATGGCGGTGTTCGGCGTGCCCCAGGCGCTGCTCGGCCACGGCGTGCTCACCGATCCCCGGGTCTGGTTCGGCGCCGTGTTCCTGGCCACCTTCGCCGTCGCGCTGCGGATCGCCGGGGCCAGGGACAGCGTCCGCTGGGCGCTGCTGCTGACCGCCTCGCCGATCATCTCCTTCGAGCTGTGCGTCGGCGGCACCGACGTGCCCATGGTGGCGTTCATGTGCCTCGGCTTCGCGCTGCTCTGGCGGGACCAGCTCACCAACCCGATCCCGGCCGGCCTGGCCTTCGGCATCGCCTGCTCGATGAAGGCGACCGCCTGGCCCGCCCTGGTGATCGCGTTCGCGATGGTCTTCGTGCGCGACGGCAAGCGCATGGCGTGGCGGTTCGCCGCCGTCGCGGTCGCCGTGGTCGTGGTCATCGTCGGCCCGTTCGCCGTGCTCAAGCCCGGCTCGCTGGTGAAGAACACCATCTTGTTCCCGCTCGGCCTGGCCAGCGTCAAGTCGCAGGCGGACAGCCCGCTGCTCGGCCACGTCCTGGCCCAGACCGGCGTGCTCGGCCACACGATCGTGATCATCCTGCTCGTCGGCTCGGGCCTGGCCATCGCGGTGTCCCTGGTCGTCCGCCCGCCCCGCGACGTCCCCGCCGCGACCATCCGCCTGGTCCTCGGCCTGTCCGCCATGTTCGTGCTGGCCCCCTCGACCCGCTTCGGCTACTTCATCTACCCGGCCGCGATGGTCCTGTGGCTCCTGGCCTCCCAATCCGGCCGCGCCCTAGCCGAACGCCCCGCCCCCGAAGTCCTAGTCTCCGCCAGCCCACCCCCAAGCTAGCCCCGCTCCCAAGCTAGCCCTCGCTCCCGCACGCCACAGGAGCTCCACGAACCCCATCTACCACGCATTCCCGCCGCACGCGCCCTTCCGGACACGAATGAATGTGGCGCTCTGCACCATAGATTGTGCAGAACGCCACATTCATGACAAAAGAGCCGCTCAACAATTGAGGGCTAATGCACGGCAAGATGCAAATGGGGCGGAGGAGCACAGCCTTGCGCTAGGGCTCCCGCCGTTTCGCATCCCGCGCGGCCGTTTCACATCCCGCGCCGCTGCTGCGCCTCCCGCGCCCCCGCTCCGTGTCCGGCGCGCAGGCCAGACGACCGCAGGGCCTATTGTGGGTGGGTGCGTCATGGGCCACGTGCCACAGGGGTCACTGAGGCAGACGATGCCGTAGCGGCGACACCGGCGGCGGAGAAGGATCCGGGGCGGGCCGGGTGGTTGTTCGGCGCTGTCACCGTGATACCCGCGCTGCTGGCCGTGGCCTGGCTGCTGCCCGCCTTGCCGCTGCTGCTGGGCGGCCGCCTCGCGGCCCGGCCGATGGTGTTCATGTTCGTCCCGCTGGCCGCCGGGCTGTGCTACTTCGCCGTCCGCCAGCTCCCCGCCGCCTGGCCCGCCTTCCGCGAAGCCGGCCAAGCCCGCCAAGCCAGCAAAACCCCCGAAGCCACCAGGAAACGCGCCAGCAAACCAGCCACGCAGTGGTGGGCGCTGGCCGCCACGGTCGCGGTCGCCGCCGCTTTCACCGTCTGGCAGCTGGCCGAACGTACCGAGCAGATCATCTACCTCCGGGATCCCGCCACCTACCTCCAGGTCGCCTACTGGATCGCGCACCACGGCCTCCTGCCCATACCCGATAACGCGGTCGCATTCGGCGGCCCGCACCCGGGCCTGGGCTTCGCCAGCTCCAACTACTACCCGCGCGGTACCGGCATCGTGCCCCAGTTCAT
>DAIOWL010000242.1:0-2137 GCA_036758545.1 Streptosporangiaceae bacterium
CACCGTCGCCACGATCACCACGAATGTGGCAGGCAGAATCTTGGCGGCGCCGCCGATGCCCTTGGCGACCAGGCCCGCCGCGAACGTCGACGCGGTGGCGGCGGCGACGATGCCGCGCGGAGCCATCCAGCCGATGAACGCACGCTCGCCTTTCGTCAGGTCCGTTCTCAGCGTGGACGCGAACGCGGCGATGGGCCTGGCCACGAGAACAAGGACAGCCACCAGGGCGAGCGTAGGCAGCAGCAGGTGCCGGAGTGACTGCGGGGTTACGGTGGCCGAGATGGAAATGAAGAGCACGCCGATAATCAGCTGTACGAGTGTTTCGAAGAACGGGCGACGCGCCGGGATGTCAAAGCCTCGCCGATTGGCCAGGCGAGACCCATGAAATGGCTGCGATGAGTCCGGTGTCGTCGCGGATCACGTCGCATGCGGCCGCTACCGCGATCACCGCGGCGAGCTGCGCGGTGGTGCCGAGCACCTCGCCGAGCCGGAGCCGGCGGAGCAGCAGCCAGAGCAGCGCGATGCCGACCACGCCGCCGCCCAAGCCGACGCCGATGCTGGCCGCGAATTGCACAAGCTGGCTGCCCGGTCCTTTGCGGGTACTCGCGATAACGGCATGGAACACCAGCGCGCCGATGATTCCGCCGACCGGGTCGATCAGTGACCCCTCCCAGATGAGTACCTGCTGGAGCCGTTCTGCCGGCCGGACGAAACTGAGCAGGGGGCCCACCACTGTCGGCCCCGAGACGACGAGGATGATTCCGAGCATCACCGCCGCGCCGCGTGACATGCCGAGGAGCGGCGCGGCCAAAGAGGCGGCGATCACCCAGGTGATCAGCACCCCGAGCACGATGAGGCGGATCACCACCTTGCGGGTGTGGCCCTTGAGCTTCCGCATGTCGAGGCTCAGGCCCGCGTCGTAGAGGATGACGGCCACCGACAAGGACACCAGCGGCTCGAAGGCCGGCCCGAGCAGGTCCTGCGGGTTGACGTCGCTGGTCAGTGCACCCGCGACGAAACCGGCCGGCAGCAACACAATGATCGCGGGAATGCGCAGGCGGTTTGCCAGAACCTGGGACCCGGCGGCGAGTGCGAGAATCAGGCCGACCCCGATCAGAATCTGGTCTGTTGTCACGCCGGCCTCCGGTAATGCAGAGCCAGTAATTAATTTGCCAACCGTTCATCTACCGGTTGCGCGCTTCAGTTTGGGCCGAGATGAATAGTCGATCCAGCGATGTTTGTCACTCTCCAAAGTGGATGCGGCCGACACGGTAATCATCACCCTCAGTGGGTGATGAACTCATGCTGTCCGGCCGTATAGGCAGCAAGGGAGGTCGGCCGTGAGTATTAGCAGGCGCCACGATCACGTCGGAAAGGGAGAAACCCAGCGCGGCAGCGCCGACCTTGTGCAGGGCATCGTGCTTGTCACGTTCCCCGCGGCCGCGGCCGGGTCACCCGTGCAGAGTGATGCCGCGGCGCAGTCTGGTCCTTATGATCGCGTTACCTGTCAGTACCGGGAGGTTGCGTGGTGGCTAGCGAAGGTTCGGCGTCGGCGAGCTTGTTCCCGCCGATTGCCGATTACGGGTTCCTGTCGAATTGCGAGCAGAGCTGCCTGGTCGCGCCGGACGGGTCGGTGGAGTGGCTGTGCCTGCCGCGCCCCGATTCCCCGAGTGTGTTCGGCGCGCTGCTTGACCGTACCGCCGGCCTGTTCCGGTTCGGTCCCGGCAGTACAAATGTGCCCCAGCATCGCCGGTATGTGCCGGGGACGATGGTGCTGGAGACGACCTGGCAGACCCCGACGGGGTGGATGACCGTGCATGACCTGCTGGCCGTCGGCCCGGTCAAGCACGAGGGGAGGCGGCCGGACTATCACCGGGCTCCGGCTGATTTCGGTGCGGTCGGCGTCCTCGTCCGGATCGCGACGTGCATCAGCGGCCGGGTCGAGGCCGTCGTGAACTGCGGCCCGCAGTTTAACTACGGGACCACCGGCGGCACGTGGAGCTACACCGGCGACGGTTATGACTCGATGAAGATCACCCCGGCGGAGGGGGACGTGCAGCTGGAGCTGGCGGGCAGCGTCCCGCTCGGCGTGCTGGGTGCCCGCTGTTACGGCCGCACGACGCTCACCGCGGGCCAG
>DAIOWL010000242.1:2147-6809 GCA_036758545.1 Streptosporangiaceae bacterium
CCCGGTCACGGGGTCGCTGACCCTGTGCAACGCCGGCCACGTGCCGGTCGTCGTGGTGCACCCCGACGGCCGCACCGAGACGCTGGGGGACGGCTCCGGCGTCCCGCTCGGCGTGCTGAGCGCCCGCTCATACGGCCGTACCACGCTCACCCAGGGCCAGTCGGCCTTCGTCGCGCTGTCCTGGGGAGACGCCGACGTTCCGGCTAACCAGGACGAGGCGTTCGCCATGCTGAACACGACGGTCGATTTCTGGCGCGACTGGCTGAGCTCGGCCAAGATCCCCGACCATCCGTGGAAGCCCTACCTGGACCGCAGCGCGCTGACCCTGAAGGGGCTCAGCTACGCCCCGACCGGCGCCATCATGGCCGCCTCGACGACCTCGCTGCCGGAAACCCCCGGCGGGGCACGCAACTGGGACTACCGGTTCACCTGGATCAGGGACTCGTCGTTCATGCTCCGCTCGCTGTACCGGCTGGGCTTCGCCTGGGAAGCGATCGAGTACTGGGGCTTCGTCATCGACGCGGTCAGTGGCGGTGACCTCAACCGCCGGTTCGAGCTGCAGATCATGTACGGCATCGGCGGGGAACGCGACCTGAGCGAACGGACCCTGGACCACCTGTCCGGGTGGCGCGGGGCGCGCCCGGTCCGGGTCGGCAACGGTGCCTGGAATCAGCACCAGCACGACGTCTGGGGCATGATCCTCGACGCCCTGGACGTCCAGTTCCACCGCGGAGCTAGCCAGATCGTCGCGCCGGTGTGGGAAGGGGTGGCCGGGTTCGTGGACGCCGCCCTGCAGCACTGGCATGAGCCCGACCAGGGCATCTGGGAAGTCCGCGGCGACCCCAAGCACTTCACGGCATCCAAGGTCATGTGCTGGGTCGCGGCCGCGCGCGGCGCTGATATCGCCGCCGAGCGGGGCGAGGACGAACGCGCCAAGCGCTGGCGGGCAGGCGCCGACGAGATCAAGACCGAGGTACTGGACAAGGGCGTTTCCGAACGGGGAGTGTTCCGGCAGCATTACGAGACCGACGATCTGGACGCCTCGCTGCTGCTGCTGCCCATCATGGGATTCCTGCCCCCCGACGACAAGCGCATCCAAGCAACCGTGCTGGCCATCGCCGATGAGCTGACCCAGGACGGCCTGGTCCTGCGCTACAAGGTCGAGGGAACGGACACCGGGTTCGAGGGCAAGGAGGGAACCTTCACCATCTGCTCGTTCTGGCTGGTGACCGCGCTGGCCATGATCGGCGAAACCGACCGCGCCCATGCCCTGTGCCAGAAGCTGCTGTCGTTCGCCGGGCCGCTGCAGCTTTACGCCGAGGAGATCGACACCACGACGGGCGAGCATCTCGGGAATTTCCCGCAGGCATTCACCCACCTGGCCCTCATCGAAGCCGTATCACTGCTTATCGGCTCCGAACAGGAGGGCACCTCCGCCTCCAGCGTGTAAAGGCGCAACCCGGACATGCCTGCGGGACAGATATTAGCGGTGCGACTGGCCTGGATCACCAGGTGCAAGCTTCCGCCACGTTCCCTGCCCGGGATCGTATTCCTCCCGGCCGAAGAGGTACATGTCGTCACCGAGGAGGATGAGTGAGTAGGGGCTGGAACCCGTGCCGATGACATGGCCATGGTTGTGGATGTCGCCAGGCGGGGTCAGCGTCGCGACGTCACCGCGGTGCATGGCGCGGTCATCTGCCAGGCGCAGTTCGGCCCGGCCGTCCTCATGGCGGACTGCGTACCACCGCTGATGGGTCTCCACTCCGCGGACCGGGGCGATCGCGACCCAGCAACGGTGGGAGTGGGTGTAGGCCATCACCCCCTCGGGCCGGTGGAATAGCACCAGGCGGGGACCCCGTTCGGGCTTGACCAGCCACTTCCCCCCGGGCGACTCAGATGGCATCTCCGCGATCAGCGGACCGAGATACTCCTCGTCGGCGGCCAGTTCCACCAAGACCCGCCCCACCTGGTCCATATCGAGGACGCCGACCGAACGCACCTCATCCAGCTGAGCCAGGAAACGGCGAAGCGGGCTGGGGAGAACACTGATATCCATGCTCAGCCGAGCCGTTGCAGCAGGTGATCGCCGACTCGTACGGCGTTGGCCATCGCGGTGAGGGCCGGGTTCACCGCGCTGATGCTCGGGAAAAAGCTGGTGTCGACGACGTAGAGGTTGTCGAGTTCGTGGGCCCGGCAGTCGGGGTTGAGCACCGATGTGGCCGGGTCCGAGCCGAACCGTACGGTTCCGGCCTGATGCGCGCAGCCGGCGACCGGGATGTCGGTTTTCATGTACGCGAACCGGTGAGCCAGGTGGCCGGGGTGCATGCCCAGCGAGCCGAGCATCGAATGGAGCTGGTGGTACAGCCGCTTGGCGGCCGTGGGGTTACTCGGCGCGTACGCCAGGTGGACGCCGCCGTCCGGGCCGAGGGTGACCCGGTTGTCGGGCTGCGGCAGGTCCTCGGTGGACAGCCAGAAGTCCACGGCGTGCGCCGCGACGTCGCGCAGCGCCCAGCTCGGCGCGAACTTGGTCTCCAGCGGCTTCTCGCCGCGGAACATCGCCGCCTGCGACTTGCCGATCATCTGGATGTTGCCCATCGGGTAGTCAAAGTCAGGGCCGCGGAAGTAGAAGTCATTGACGCCGAGGGTCTTCTGGAACACGGTCGGGTTCGGGTCCTTGGACAAGGCGAGCACGGCCTGGCTGTCGTGGTACATGAAGTTGCGGCCCACCTGATCGGAGGCGTTGGCCAGCCCGTTCGGGTGCTTGTCGCTGGCGGAGGCCAGCAGCAGCTTGGCGGAGTTGGCCGCGCCGCAGGAAACGACCACGATGTCGCCCTGATACCGCACGGTTTCGCCGTCGTGCTCGGCCACCACCTGGGTGACCGCGGTGCCAGCCGGGTTGGTCTCCAGCTTCACCACCCGCGCGTTCCGGACCAGGGTGACGTTGGCGTGCTCGAGGGCGGGACGGACGCCGAGCACCTCGGCGTCGGACTTGGCGTGCAGCGGGCACGGGAAGCCGTCGCAGTCCGCGCAGCGCACGCAAATGCTGTAGGGCAGGTTCGCCTCGTTGACCAAGATGCCGCACGGCGCGTGGAACGGGTGATAGCCGGCCGCGGCCAGGTCATCGGAGAGCTGCTGGATCCGGGGCTCGTGGGAGACCGCGGGGTACGGGTAGGGCGCGCTGGCCGGCGGGTCCGTCGGATCCTCGCCCCGCGCGCCGTGCACCTGGTACATCGTCTCGGCTGCGGTGTAGTACGGCTCCATGTCCTGGTAGGAGATGGGCCAGGCGGGCGACAGGCCGTCATGGTGGTGTAGTTCGCCGAAGTCCTCGGCGCGCATCCGGTAGAGCGCGGCTCCGTACAGTTTGGTGGCGCCGCCGACGAAGTAATGCACCTGCGGCTGGAAGAAGGACTTGGCCTTCGGGTCATACCAGCTGTCCGGGGAGATGTAACGGCCATCTACGAACACGTCCACGGTGGACCAGTTCTCCGGCTCGCGGGGCAGCCAGTCGCCCCGCTCGAGCAGCAGGATGCGCTTACCCGAGGGGGCCAGGTGGCGGGCGAGCGTGCCGCCGCCCGCCCCGGTTCCGATCACGATCACGTCGTAATGTCCGTCCATGCTGTGCTCCTTCCGAGGCGGCCGGGTGGCCGAACTGCCGGTTCAGAAAATGGCGATCGGGTTGACCGGCGAGCCGGTCGCGGCACGGAGCCGCAAGGGCGCGGCGACGCAGAGGAATGACCAGCGGTTCAGCTCCTCGCACACCGCGACCAGGTCGTCGAATTGCAGCCAGTCCATGAGGTGCAGGCCCATGGCGTTGACGGCGAGGACGTGCACCGGAAAGTCGACACCCTCGGCCGCGCTCGGCGCCGTGTCGTTGTTGCCGTCGCTGCCAAGTACCGCGATCCGCCGTTCCGCGAGGAATTCCAGGGCCGCTGGATGTAGCCCGGCGCGCGCATTCGCGGCGTCCCACGGCCCGAGCGCCCGGCGGCGGCTGCGGTGGCCGACCCTGACGAATAGCAGATCGCCCGGTTCGATGCGGACCTCCTGCGCCGCTTCCGCGGTGATCAGGTCATCGGCGGTCACGTGATCACCCGGCTCCAGCCACGGCACCCGCCGCACCCGCGGAATGTCGAGCAGCAGACCACGGCCGACGATCCCGCCGCCGGCCACCTCGATGGAGAGCTCAGTGGCCCCCGTCGCAGTGACGGCGCCCGCGCTCAGGCCGTTGTAGAGGATCCCGTCGAAGATCACGTGACACAAGGCGTCGATATGGCTGTCGGCGTTGCCGTGGATGTTCATGGCTATCCGGTCCATGGCGAAGGAGAGTCCGGAGGCGGGACCCGGGCTGGTCCCGGGGTGAGTCATCTGGTGCACGGCGGGATCGGGGTTGTCGGCCGCCACCTCGTTCTCGATCGGCGCCGCCAGCGACACAGCGCGGCCGCGCCAGATATCGCTGGCCGCCGCCACGACCTGCGTGGGCGAGATGTTGTTCAATGCTCCCCGCCGGTCGGCTGGTCCCCACCGGGACATGTGCTTCACCCGGTCGTAAAGGGCCCGGAACTCGGCCGCGCTCAGCTCATAGTCGCTCATCTCGCCAGGGCTTATCCCGCTCGGCTGGAGGGCTCAGTGCCAGTGGCGGAGGGCTCAGTGCCAGTGGCGGAGGGC
>DAIOWL010000242.1:6909-8860 GCA_036758545.1 Streptosporangiaceae bacterium
TCGGCTGGAGGGCTCAGTGCCAGTGGCGGAGGGCTCAGTGCCAGTGGCGGAGGGCGCAGGGCCAGCCGCGGAGGGCTTAGCGCCGGCACCGGGAAGCTCTGCACCGGTCGTGCTACCAGGAAGCGCCCCGCCAGCGGTAGAGGAAGGCAGCACGTCGTACGTACTGTGTACCAGTCCCACCTGCTCGGTGGTGTATATCCTTTGCCGGCGCACGTCACGGACAAAGGCGGGCCACCAGCTCACCAGCGCGCCGAGGCGGTTGCGGAACCCGGTCAGGAAGCCGATGTGGATGAACAGCCAGACGACCCAGGCGAGGAAGCCGGAGAGGTGCACGCGTCCCACCGAAACGACCGCGCGGCCGCGGGACAGGTAAGCAGCCGACCCCAGGTCATGGTAGCGGAACGGCTTAGTGGGCATCTTCCCGGCGACCTCGTGCTTGATGCGTTCCCCGGCGTATATGCCGGCCTGCATGGCTACCTCGCACACACCGGGGAGCTTGTTCAGGCTCATCACGTCCCCGGTCACGAAGATCTCGGGGTGGCCGGGAATGGTGCAGTCGTCGCCGACCATGATGCGGCCGGCCCGGTCCTGCTTGGCGCCGGTGGCCGCCGCGATGGCCGCCGCGACCGGCGGCGCTGCCACCCCGGCGGTCCACAGCACGGTGCCCGCCTCGTGGCGGGTCACCGTGCCGTCCTGAGCGCGGACGCTCAGCCCGGTGGCGTCTATATCGGTCACGATCGAGTGCATGTGCTGCTCGACGCCGAGCTTGGTGAGGGCGCGTGCCGCCTTGGCCGACAGCTCCGGGCCGAACGGGGCGAGCGGGGCGTCCCCGCCATCGAACAGCAGCACCCGGGCGTCCTCGGGCTTGATGTGACGGTATTCGGCGCGCAGCGTCTTGGTGGCCACCTCGCGGATCTGCCCGGCCAGCTCGACGCCAGTGGGTCCGGCGCCGACCAGGGCGAAGGTGAGCCAGCGGCTACGCTCCGCCGGGTCGACCGCGGTATCGGCCAGCTCGAACGCGCCGAAGACGCGGCGCCGGATGACCAGGGCATGCTCGATGGTCTTCATGCCGGGCGCCCACTGGGCGAACTCGTCGTGCCCGAAATACGATTGCTGCACCCCGGCCGCCACGATCAGGTAGTCGTAGCCGAACTCCAGCTGGTCCCCGAGCGGCCGCGTCGCGAGTACCCGGCGCCCATCTGTGTCGATGCCGGTCACCTCGGCCAGCACGAAGTCCGCGTTCTTGTGCTTACGGAGCAGATCCCGCAGCGGGACGGCGATCTTCCCCTCGGACAAGATCCCGGTCGAGCACTGGTATAGCAGGGGCTGGAACAGGTGGTGCGGGCGCCTGTCGATGAGGGTCACCCGGACCGGGGCGCGGCGCAGCACCCGGGCGGCGAACAGCCCGGCGAATCCGCCGCCGATGATCACCACGCGGCGCTGGCTACCCTGCTCGTTCATGGCATGTTCCGATCATCTTGTTCTTGACGGCTGGATCCGGTCAGCCGGCCGGATCGTGCCAGCTGTCCCCGCCGGACAGCAGCCGGCTGGCTTCGGCCGGGCCCCAGCTGCCCCTCGCGTAGGGGTGCACGGGCGTGACGTCGCCGAGCACCGGGTCGACGACCCGCCACGCGGCCTCGACGGTGTCCTGGCGGGCAAACAGCCAGCGGTCTCCGTCCAGGGCCGCGCCGATGAGCCGGTCGTACGGGCGCATGTCCGAGCCGGACTGCCCGGCGAACGTCAGGTCCTCCAGCAGCGGCTCCATTCCGGCGCCTGGCTTCTTGCCTGCCAGGGTGAGGCCGACCGCCGTCTCCGGCCAGATCCGGAAGCGCAGCGAGTCACGCACGGCGAACGGATCGATGCCGAACACGTCATGCGGCGGTCGCTTGAAGCGGATGCTGACCTCGGTGGCGGTGACCGGCATGCACTTGCCGGCCCGGATCAGGATCGG
>DAIOWL010000243.1:0-8840 GCA_036758545.1 Streptosporangiaceae bacterium
TACACCCCGGTCACGCCCTTGGTCGTCGCCGTCAGGTAATTGTAGAAGTACCCGAAGATGATTGGCGTCTGCGCCAGCAGCAGCGTCTCGATCTGCCCGGCGATGCTCTTCTGCGTACTCAGGTCCGAGGCGGCGATGTACTGCGCCACCAGCTTGTCGTACTGCGGGTTGGCGAAGTGGGCGGCGTTCCAGGTGCCGGTGCTCGTCTTGGCGTTGTAGGTTTCGAGCGGCGAGGTCAGGAACACGTTCGGCACGCCCCGGTGCCCGTAGTCAACCAGGCTCATGGTGGCGTCGAGCCAGTCGGAGTTCCCGAACGTGCCCTTGCCGTAGTATTGGGTCGAGGTCTCCACCTTCAGGCCGATGTTGACCCCGATCTCCTTGGCCGACTGGGCAACGATCTGCGCGTACTGGGGGATCTCGACGAAGTTCTCGGTGACCAGCTGGGTGCTGAAGCCCGAGCCGTGGCCGGCCGCGGCCAGCAGCGACTTGGCCTTGGCGATGTCCTTCGTCCGTTGGGCCACGCTGGTGTTGGTGGACGGGTAGACGGGCGCGAACGGGCTGTCGTTGCCCACGTCGGCAAAGCCCTGGAACAGCGCCTTGACGATCGCGGGCCGGTCGAGCGTGAGCGCTATCGCCTGCCGGACCCGCGGGTCGGTGAACGGGGCCTTGTCGTTGCGCATGGACAGCTGGCGGTGCGCGCTGGACTTCAGCTTGATGATGTTGTAGCTGCCGGTCAGCAGTTCCTGCCCGCCGGCCACGGCGAACTGCCCGACCACGTCGATCGTCCCGCCGGTCAGCGCCAGGATCATCGGGTTCTGCGTGTCGTAGAAGGTGAACACGGTCGACGAGGGCAGCGCCTTCTTGCCCCAGTAGCTTTCGTTGCGCGTGAACGTGGCCCCGGACTTCGGCGTGTACGAGCCGAGCTTGAACGGCCCGGTGCCGAGGAACGTGCTCTGCCACTTAGCCGGGTCGTAGCCCTTCGGCAAGATGATCATGTTGTAGTTGTCGGAGGAGGTCAGGTACGGGAAGTTCCCGTTCGGGGCGCTGAGGTGGAACTCCACCGTGAGGTCGTCGACCTTCTTCACCCCGGCCGGGGTCAGCACGCCGCCGAAGGCGGACAGCGCGTTCGCCTCGCCCTTGGGGTTGGTGTGCAGCTGGTAGGTGTACACCACGTCGTCGGCGGTCAGCGCCTGGCCGTTGTGGAACTTGACCCCCGGGCGGATCTTGAACGTCCACACGTCGGCCTTGCTGTTCGGTGTCCAGCTGGTGGCCAGCACCGGCTTCAAGGTCAGCGTCTGGGTGGACAGGCACAGGTACTCTCCGGTCTGCCCGAGCATGTCCAGGCCGCCCTGGTCTTGCACGGTGACCGGGTTGATGGCCCCGGTGGGCGTGACGATGCCCGCCTTGATCACCGCGCCGGGCGCGCCCGCGGCGGAGGAGGACCCGCCGGACGGAGCCGAGCTCGTCCCGCTGCTGCCGCAGGCGGCGAGGATC
The DNA here is from genome assembly GCA_036758545.1 of Streptosporangiaceae bacterium. Lineage (GTDB taxonomy): Bacteria > Actinomycetota > Actinomycetes > Streptosporangiales > Streptosporangiaceae > Palsa-504. The sequence goes on from DAIOWL010000243.1 coordinate 1,495, forward strand.
GACCCGAGCAGCGGTACGGAAATTCCGACCACGGTGCCGCGGCGGATGAAGTCGCGGCGGGACAGCCGTCCGGCGGCGAACTCGTCGATGATGTGGTTAGCGATCTCGCCCTGGCCCTCGCGGAGCTGCCCAAGGCGTTTGTGGTCGATCTTCCGGGTCATGCAGAGCCTCCCTGGGATGGGGCGGGTTCATTTAGCTGCAGTTGTCGCAGTTCGGTGATTGGGATGTGGCAGCGGATCAGGTGACCCGGCTCTTCTTCGAGCAGGGGGGGTTCGGTGGATTCGCAGACCCCGGTGGACAGCCTGCGCGGACAGCGGGTGTGGAAGACGCAGCCACTGGGCGGATTGGCCGCGGAGGGGATCTCGCCCTGCAGCCTGATCCGGTCGGGACGCTGGCCGTCCAGCGACGGCACGGCCGAGAACAGGGCCTCGGTGTACGGGTGGTGCGGCCCGGCGAAGACGGTCTCGGCCGGGCCGACCTCCATCACTCGCCCGAGGTAGAGCACGACGATCCGGTCGGAAAGGTACCTGACCAGGCCTAGGTCGTGCGAGATGAACAGGTACGTGGCGTGTTCCTGCTGCTGCAGGTCGGCCAGCAGGTTGAGGATGGCCGCCTGCACCGACACGTCGAGCGCCGAGGTCGGCTCGTCGCAGACCACCACGTCGGGCCGGGCGCCGAAGGCGCGCGCGATCGCGACCCGCTGCTTCAGGCCGCCGGACAGCTGGCCGGGGCGCAGCGCCAGGTGGCGGTCCTCCAGCCGGACCGAGGCGATCAGCTCGGCCAGCCGGTCCTGCAACGCCTTCCCGGACAGCCCGGCCAGCCGGGTCAGCGGGCGGCTGATCAGGCTGCGCACCGAGTGCCGCCGGTTCAGCGCCGAATCAGGATTCTGGAACACGATCTGCAGCGCGCGCAGGACCTCCCGCGGCCGTCGCCGCGCATCCGGGCTGAGCGGCTTGCCCTCTAGGGTGACGACCGAGCCCTCGTCGGGCGCGGCCAGCCCGAGCAGGACCCGGGCCAGCGTCGTCTTGCCGCTGCCCGACTCGCCGACCAGGCCGAGCGTCTCTCCGCGGTGCACCACCAGGTCCACCCCGGCCAGCGCCTGGACGCCGCCGGCGAAGGTCTTTGACAGCTTCTCCACCTCGACCAGCGGGCCGCCGATCCCGTCGGTCGCCAGCGCGGCCGCCGATGACGGGGTGGCCCGGGGCAGCTCCGGCGCCTGCTCGTGGTAGAAGCAGCGCGCCGTCTGCAGGTCGCCGACGTCGAAGAACGGCGGCGACTCGGACCGGCAGCGGTCGTGCACGAGTGCGCAGCGCGGCGCGAACACGCAGCCGCCTAGGGAGTGGCCGGGCGTGGGCAGGAAGCCGGGGATGGTGTCCAGCCGGTCGCGGTCCTTGCGCTGCCCGCGCCGCGGGATGCAGCGCAGCAGCCCGACCGTGTACGGGTGCCGCGGGTCGCCGAACACCTGCCGCGCCGGGCCCTCCTCGACCAGCTCGCCCGCGTAGAGTACGCCGACCCGGTCGCACATCTTGGCGATCACGGCCAGGTTGTGGCTGATGAACAGCACCGACGTGTCGAACTCCTGGCGCAGGGCCGCGACCAGGTCGAGCACCTCGGCCTCCACGGTCGCGTCCAGCGCGGTGGTCGGCTCGTCCAGGATCAGCAGCGACGGCGAGGAAGCCAGCGCCATCGCGATCACCGCCCGCTGCGCCATCCCGCCGGACAGCTCGTGCGGATACCGCCGCATGACCCGGCCGGGATCGGAGATCTGGACCTTGCGCAGCATGTCCTCGGCCGAGGACAGAGCCGACCCGGACGACTCCCCGGCGACCTCGAAGACCTCGGCGATCTGCCGGCCCACCCGCAGGGACGGGTTCAGCGCCCGCCCGGGCTCCTGGTACACCATCGAGACGGTCCGGGACCGCAGCTGGCGCAGGGCCCTCTTTCCCATCGACAGCGGGTCCAGCCCGTTGATGCTGATCGTCCCGCCGCTCACCCGGCCGTTGCTCGGCAGGTAACGCACCAGCGCGAGCGCGGCCGTGGACTTGCCCGACCCGGACTCGCCCACCAGCCCGTATGATTCGCCGCGTCCGATGGAGAACGACACGTTCCGCAGGGCGAGGCGATCCTGACCCCGCACCCGGTAGGTGACGTCCATGTTCGAGACGACGAGTGCCGGCCCGGAAGCTTCGAGAGCCGATGACGCCGACGACGCCTGGTCAGTGGTCATGCTCTGAGCACCTGCTCAATCGAGTCCGCGATCAAGGCGACCGCGATCACCAGCGATGCGATGGCGAGTGCGGGGAACAGCGTCTGCCACCAGTAGCCGGCCAGCAGGCCGCTGTAGTTGGCCGCGATGTCCCCGCCCCAGTCCGGCGTGGGCGGCTTGATGCCGAAGCCGAGGAAGGACAGCGTGACCAGCGCGAAGACCGCGTAGGCCAGCCGGACCGTGAACTCGACCACGACGGCGGGCAAGACGTTGGGCAAGATCTCGCCGAACATGACCCGGGCCGGGCCCTCGCCGAGCAACCGGGACGCGGACACGTAGTCCTGATGTCGCTCGACCAGCACCGCCGTCCGGACCGTCCGCGCGATCAGCGGCGTGAAGACCAGACCGATGATGATCGTAATCGCCCCCACGGACGGGCCGACGGCGACCACGAAGAGGAATGCGATGATCACGAAGGGCAGCGCGAGGATGGCCTCTACGATCCGGCTGACCACCGTGTCGAACCAGCCGCCGAAGTAGCCCATGGCCAGGCCGAGCGCCGTGCCGAGGACGGTGCCGATCAGGGTGGCGAGCGGGGTGATGATCAGGATGTACCTGGCGCCGACGATGACCCGCGACAGCACGTCCCGGCCGAGCTGGTCGGTGCCGAACCAGTGCGCCCCCGACGGAGCCTGGTTGTTGGCGAGCAGATCCTGCGCCAGCGGGTCGTACGGCGCGAACAGGTGCCCGAAGATGGCGCAGACCACCCAGAACAGCACGATGATCGCGCCGACCCAGAACGTCGCCTTGCGCAGCAGCAGGGCCCATCTGGTCGGCGTAGCCCGGCTGGCGGCCACCAGCGCGGCCGCTCCGGTCGCCCCGAGATACCCGCCCGTGCGATCGATCGGCGCAACCGGGTCAACGGGCGACGCGGCGCCCGGCTCGGCCGGCTGCGGCATGGAGCCGCTCATTCCGTGCCCCCGATGCGCAGCCGCGGGTTGAGCAAGGTCAGCAGCACGTCCGCTATCAGAGTGGCCACCACGTAGACCACGCCGATGATGAGGACCCCCGCTTCCAGCATGGCGAAATCCTTGCCTAGTGCGGCCTTGTAGATCAGGTTCCCCAGGCCCTGGTAGTTGAACAGCACCTCCACTACCACCAGCCCGCCGATCAGGTACCCGGTCTGGGTCGCGATGACCGTGATCGTCGGCAGCAGCGAGTTGCGCAGCACGTGCCGCCGGATCACGGTCGCTTCCGGCAGCCCCTTGAGCACCGCGGTCCGCGTGTAGTCCGAGTTCAGCGACTCGATGGTCCCCGCCCTGGCCATACGGGCAATGTAACCGAACAGCACCAGGACGAGCGGTATGGCGGGCAAGATCAGGTGCCGGAACTGGCTCAGGGGACTGGCGCCCGGCCCGGCCGCGGCCGTCACCGGCAGCCACTTCAGCGTCACGCCGAACACCACGATCAGCACGATGCCGGATACGAACTCGGGCACGCTGGTCAGCGAAAGCCCGGTCACGGTGATGACCCGGTCCGTCGTGCGGCCCTCGTAGAGCGCGGCGATAACGCCGCCGATGATGCCGAGTGGCACCACGATGACGAACGCGAGCGCGGCCAGCTTGACCGAATTGATCAGCGCAGCGCGGACGAACGGCGCGACCGCGCTCTGGTATTGATACGAGGTACCGAAATTCCCGTGCAGCAACCCGCCGAGCCAGTCCAGGTACCTGGTCACCAGCGGCCGGTCCACGCCGAAGGTATGGTCGAGGGCCTGTACCGCGCTATTGGCGGCGAACGGCCCGAGGACGGCGCGGCCGGGATCACCGGGGAGGATCTGACCCGCGAAGAATATGATCAGGCTGAGAAGAAACAACGTCAGGATCATGAAGCCGAGGCGCCTCAGAAGGAACGCTGCCATCGCTGGCCTCCTTGATACTGGCCGCCTCAGGAATATTGAGCCGCCTCACGCGGAACAGCCCTGGAACGGCAGAGCCTAGCTCAGTTATAGATGGGTGAGCAATTAATGACGATCACGCTCAACGGACGTGACCTGACTGTTACGCAGGTCGTGGCGGCCGCCCGGCACGGCGAGACGGTCGCGCTGGCGCCGGAGGCGCTCGCCGCCATGCGCCGGTCCCGAGCGATCGTCCAGGACGTTCTCGCCGGCGGCGAGCCGGTATACGGCCTGACCACGGGGGTGGGCGAGCGCAAGGCGTACCTGCTTGACCCGGCCGAGCGGCAGCGGTTCAACCACCGCCTGGTGCTCAACCACAGGATCGCCCAGGGCGACGCGGCTCCGGCCGACGTGGTCCGCGGCGCCATGCTCTGCCTGGCCAACAGCTACGCCAAGGGCGTCACCGGCGTCCGTCCCGAACTGGCCGAGATGATCGTCACGCTGCTGAACGAGGGGTACGCGCCGCCGGTGCGCCGGCTTGGCTCGATCGGCCAGGGGGACCTGGGCCCGATGGCCGACCTTGCTCATGGTCTTATCACCCGCAGCGGCTTCGAGGTGGCCGAGAACGAGGGGCTCGCCCTGGTCAGCAGCAACGCCTTCACCACGGCCTGGGCCTGCCTGGCCACCGCCGACGCGGAGGCCCTGCTGGCGGTGTTCGACGTGGCAGGCGCGCTCGACCTGGAGGCGTTCGGCGCCAACGTGGCCTGCCTGGACCCGGTCATCGAGCAGATCAGGCCGTTCCCGGGCCTGGCCGCCACGCTGCACCAGCTGCGGCTGCTGCTGGCGGGCAGCTACCTGTGGCAGCCGGGTGCGGCCCGGTTCCTGCAGGATCCGCTGACCTTCCGCTGCCTGCCGCAGGTCCACGGCGCGGCCAGGGACGCGCTCGGCTACGTCATGAGCATCCTGCAGATCGAGCTCAACTCCTCGCAGTCCAACCCCGTCGTGGTGCCCGCCACGAACGATCCCGGACATGAGCCCGGAAATGAGCAGGGCCGGATCGTGTCGGTCGGCAACTTCGACATCGGCCATCTCGCCGCCGCCCTCGACTTCCTGCGCATCGCGCTCGCCCCGGTGGTGACCAGCGCGAACGAACGCGCGGTCAAGCTGCTGCAGGCGCCCTACTCGGGGCTGCCGGCCGGCCTGGCCGCCGGCGCGGGCTCACCGGACGACGCGCTGGCGGAGCTGGCGGTGGCCGGTCAGGCCATCACCGTCGAGGCCCGCACCCTGGCTCACCCGGTCTCCTACGAGCTGGCCAGCTCGGTGAAGGGCGAGGGCATCGAGGACCGGGCCACGATGGCGCCGCTGTCCGCGCGGCGGCTGGCCGACATGATCGCCCTGTCCGCCCGGGTCGTGGCGATCGAGTTCGTGGTCGCGGCCCAGGCCATCGACCTGCGCGCGCCTGGTCAGCTCGGCCTGGGCACCGGCCGTGCCTACCGGATGATCAGGGAACTCGTCCCGTTCACCCAGGCCGACGGCACGCTGCCGGCCGACCTGGAACCGCTGGTCGAGCTGGTTACCATGGGTACCCTGACCCCGGCCGCCTGAGCAGCCAAGACCGCTGGATACGATGCCCCCATGCAGGACCAGAACCGGACATCGCGGGTGCTGATCGGCGAGAGCTTCGTGGGGGAGGGCGCCGAGGCGGCACACGTCAACACGGTGCTCGGCGGCCGGGACGGGCCTGTGGGCACAGCCTGGGCCACGGCGCTGGCCATGCCGAGACCCGGGCACTCGGCCTTCGTCACGATCCTGCGGCCGAACCTGCCGGTCAAGCCGCTGACCCTGTTCGTGAACAAGGCGGCCATGGCCGACGAGCGGCACGGCGACCTCACCTGGGGCGCGGCCCAGGCGGGCGTGGCCGGCGGCGTCGCGGACGCGGTCGCCGACGGCGTGATCAGCGCGGAAGAAGCCGAGGACCTGCTGCTCATCGCGGCCATCTGGGTCAATCCCGCCGCCCGGGACGCCGAGCTGGTCTACCAGAACAACCGGGCCGCCACCAGGAAGGCACTGGAAAACGGCGCTACCGGCGCGCCGAAGCTGGACGAGATCCTCGCCGCCAGGCACGAGCCGGCCAACCCGTTCTTCACCGCAGGATTATCCCGAACGGGCCGGGTTTCCAGCGATTCCCTCCGCACCGAGCACGTCCGCTGAGCCACCACCTCACCCGGAGCGCAGCATGAAAGTCGGCTTCATCGGGCTCGGCTACATGGGCGGTCCCATGAGCCGCAACATCCTGTCCGCCGGGCACGACCTGCTCGTGCACGACATCCGCCGCGAGGCCGCGGCCGGCCTGGAGGTCGCCGGGGCGGCCTGGGCCGCGACTCCGCGGGACACCGCGGCTGGCCGCGAGGCGGTGATCACCATGCTGCCGGCGCCCGCGCACGTGGAGCGGGTGCTGCTCGGCCCGGATGGCCTGCTCTCCGGGCTGGCGCCGGGCTCGGTCTGGATCGACATGTCCACCAGCGTCCCCGCCGTCGCGGACCGGGTCCGGGCGGTGGCCGGTGACGTCGCCGTTCTCGACGCCCCGGTGAGCGGCATGGCCGCCGGCGCCAGGGCGGGCACGCTGCAGATCTTCGTCGGCGGCGAGGAGGCGGTCTTCGGCCAGGTCCGGCCGTTGCTCGAGGCGATGGGCGACCCGGAGCGGATCTTGCACGTGGGCGGCCACGGTGCGGGCTACACGGTCAAGCTCATGATCAACCTCCTCTGGTTCGCGCACCTGGTGGCCACGGCTGAGGTGCTCACCATCGGCACGCAGGCCGGGGTGGACCTGGCCACCTTGCGCCGATGCCTGCTGGCCAGCCCAGCGGCGAGCAACTTCCTTGAGCGCGACGTGCTGTCCGTGCTCGAGGCCGGCGACTACGACGACTCGTTCGCGCTCGCCCTGGCCTGCAAGGACCTGGGCCTTGCCGTCGACCTGGCCGGCCACGCCGGGGTGCCGGCGGAGGTGAGCGCCGTGGTGGAGCAGGTCTACCGCCGCGCCCGCGCCCAGTACGGCGACGCCGGCGGCGAGATGCTCCCGATCAAGCTCTACGAAGACCTCACCCGCACCCCCCTGCGCCTCCCGCCCGTATCAGCCCCCGGATCCCCCACGCCTCAGTGAACACCCCCGCGCCACCCTGCTGCCCGGTGCGCGCTAGTGGGAAGCTTGTGCTGTGTCCGATGCGGAAAGCACGCTGATCACCG
>DAIOWL010000244.1:0-8832 GCA_036758545.1 Streptosporangiaceae bacterium
GAGCTGCGGACTCCGCTGACGGCGATGACGGCGGTGGTCGGCATACTCCACGAGCACCCGGAGCTGACCGGGGACGCCGCGGCGGCTGCGCGGCTGGTCCGCCAGGAGGTGCTCCACCTCAACCGGCTGGTCGAGGACCTCATCGAGATCTCCCGCTTCGATGCTGGTACCGCGCAGCTCGTGACCGATGAAACCGATATCGCGAACGCTGTCGGCCGCTGCCTGCGGGCGCGGGGCTGGTCCAGTGTGTGCGCTGACGTGCCCGCCGGACTGACAGCACGGCTGGACCGCCGCCGCTTCGATGTCGTCCTTGCTAACCTCGTCGGCAACGCCCTGCGTCATGGCGGCCTGCCGGTGACCGTGACGGCAGGTATCCAGCCAGACGGCCCGGACGGCGGGCAATTGGCCATGGAAGTACGAGACCACGGCCGCGGGCTGGCCCCCGCCGCGATCCCGCATGTATTCGACCGGTTCTTCAAGGCCGACACGGCGCGGGCGCGTTCCGAGGGCAGCGGTCTGGGCCTGGCGATCGCCTGGGAGAACGCGCGCCTCCATGGCGGTCACATCTACGCGGGCAACCACCCGGGCGGCGGCGCGGTATTCACCGTAAGCCTTCCGCTGGATGCGCCGGGCTGTCACTGACGTCGCGGCCCCATCGCCACGGACATGCCAGACACAAGCGCGATGGGTGCGGCTCCGTTCGAAAAGAGATAGGTCACGCGCCGAACGTGTTGGTACGTCTGCGGTCGCGAACCGCAACCGCTGTTCCGGAGCATGCACGCCGTGCCCTCGTGGCACCCATCCCGCAGGCGGCGGGCACCAGGCATGGGCAGGCCGCTTGCGCGGGTTATGGTGGCAGTGTGGTCGCCAGCTCCGCCACCGGGACCGGTCGCGCCCAGCTGCGTGCCCGCGGCGCAGAGATCGCGGCCCCGCGTCCCCTGACCCGCCGCCCGACGGAACGCAACGGCACCAAGGCCAGCCAGGCCGACCTGACCGCGCGCATCGTGTCGACGGCCGCCCGGTGGATCTACGAGGGCAGGCGGCTGGACATGCAGGGCCTGGCCGATGAGCTGGGCGTGTCCCGGGTGACCCTGTTCCGGCGCGTCGGCGGCCGGGAGGAGCTGATCAGCCGGGCGCTGTGGCGGCTCACCGAGCGCATGCTGGAGATCGCCGTCGAGCGCTGGGAGGCCGAACGGCCCGACGGCGAGCTGCACACCCCCGGGACCATCCGCCATATCAACGCGATGGTGGCCGGATCAGCGGGCCTGCGCCGGCTGCTGGACGACGAGCCCGCCCTGACCATGCGGGTGCTCACCGACCCGCGCGGCCGGGTGCAGAGCGGGATCGTGGCCCTCAACGAGGAGCTGCTGCGCCGTGACATGGCCGAGTTCGGCCTGGTCACGATCATCGAGCCGAGCGCGCTGGCGTACGCGCTCGTGCGGCTGGGCGAGTCGTTGCTCTACGTCGACGTGCTCGCCGCGCGCAAGCCCGACGTGGCCGCCGCCAACCGGCTGCAGCAGGCCCTCATCGAGGGAATCCTGCCCTAAGCGGACAGCGGCCATATTCCGGAACGCTCACCGCTTCGCGGAGGCCATAGACAGGGTTACCTTGGGCCCATGGATCCGCAGGACGCGAAAGCAGATATCAGGGACGTCCGGATCCGCGGATCGCGGCTGCTGCTCCGCGCGCTGCAGCCCGGCGAGATCGAGGAGGAATGGCGGGCTATGGTCACCGCAGACCCCATGGCCATCGCCGAACTCCCCCAGGAAGCCGCCTTCAAAGCCCGGCTCCAGCGATCGGGACACCTGGAAGATGGCTGGCTCGATCTCGCCATCGACCTGGACGGTGTGTCGATCGGGCGCATCCAGACATTCGTGCCGTCACGCTGGACGCTCCCCCCGGGAACCTTCGGCGTGGGGATCGGCCTGAGGGAAAATGCTCGCAACAAGGGCTACGGACGTGAAGCGCTCGCGCTGCTCACGGACTGGCTCTTCGAGCATGCAGCGGCAGAGGCTGCCGAGGCGTCGACCGACCCCGCCAATGTGGCGATGCGGGCGGTCTTCCAGAAAGTCGGCTGGATGCCCGCCGGCTCACTGACCGAGCTGGGCCGTGAGTGGGTCATGTACAGGATTACCCGGCGGGAGTGGGAGGCCTGGCGGCGCCAGCGGAAGCCTCCAGGGCCATGACAGCGGAAAGCATCTCGGTGGAAATGGACGCTGCCCTCGACCGGGGCGGCTCGGCGTTCTTACTCTGGCTGCGCCGCGCACAGGGCGGGCGCTGCGAGCTGGCGCGCCTGCGACCGCGTGGCGTCGTTCGCTGGGAAGAAACACTCGATGCGCAGCTCCTGCAGCGTTACGTCCTGCGGCGTGCCGAGCGTCGTCACCGTGGAGAAGAAGTCGAACTGCCGATCGCCGCGGGCGAAGCGGACCGGCACGACCGGCGGCAGCGGCACGGCAGCGTCGAGCGACGCGAGCGACACCGGTACGCCCGGGTAAGCCAGTACCTCGTGAAGGATCCGCTGAGCTCGTTCGTCGGTGACGCCGCCAATCGCCTCCCGGCGCGCGCGCCGGACCAGGGCCTCGGCGACGTCGGGCCAGTTCGTCACATAGCGCCGCACGCCGTCTGGGTGGAACATCATCCGGAGCACGTTCGCCGGCCCCGGCGGTGAGGCAGCGTGTCCGGTCTGCAGGAAGCCGAAGAAGCGGCTGGCGGCCTTGTTCGCGTCCCGGATGTCCCAGTCGCGGTCCATCACCACGGCTGGGTAAGGCTCCTGCTGCGCGAGGATCGCCTCGAGCGCGCCGCGCACCGCGGCCAGCGCCGGGGCGTCGAGCTTCGACTCCTGGTAGACCGGCGCGAAGCCAGCCGCCAGCAGCAGCGTGTTGCGTTCACGCAGCGGCACGTCGAGCACCTCGGCGAGCCTGAGCACCATGGTTCGGCTCGGATTCGCGCGGCCGGTCTCGACGAAGCACAGGTGCCGGATCGACACGGCGGCCTCGGCGGCAAGAGCCAGCTGGCTCAGCCGCCGGGCCTTCCGCCAGTGTTGCAGCAGCGGGCCGACATCGGTCACTGCATTAGTATCCGTCGTCCCAGGCCTGCGCCTGGAACGGGGCGTCCAGCGGCGGCCGCGCGACATTGCCGGCGTAGTTCGCCATCGTCGAGATCGCCACTCCGGTGATCACCTCCAGCAGCTGGTTGTCGTCGAAGCCGGCCGCGGCGAACGCCTTCGCGTCGGTCTGGTCGAGGTGGCCGCGCTTGCCGATGAGCGCGCGGGTCAGCACCGAGAGCGCCGCGAGCCGCGGGTCGGCGGGCGCCTCGCGCCGTCGTACCGTGTCAACCACGGCCGGGTCGACTCCTTCCTTCAGCGCGATCGTCGAGTGGAACGCCACCGCCCACGCACACTCGTTAGCGACCGCGTTGGACAACAGCAGCACCTGCCGCTCCCCGCCAGTGAAGGTTCCGCCAGCGAACTGGCCGAACGCCGCGACAAAAGAGTTCACCAGTGGCGGCGAGTTCGCCATCGTGGCGGCCAGGTTCGGGACAAGCCCGAATGACTGCTGCAGGTCCGCAAGCGACTGCCTGGCACCCTCGGGCGCCGTGTCGATGGTGTGAACGGGATAGTTGTTCATGGGCTCAACCCTGTCCGCGATGCCGCCGCCAGCCAATTCCCTCGCAGGTAAATTTCTATGCGCCCCTATCTCGGCGAACGACATGTCCAGGTCGCCGACGCCTGTTAAGGATCCCGGCTCCGGTCTGGCCGCGGTCCCCCGGCGGTGAGCGACCGGTATGCCTGGTCGAGGATTGCCGCTGAGTTCCGGAGCATCTGGTGCTCTTCGGCTGACATGGTCAGCGGGAGCTGACGATCCACTCCGGCGGCTCCGATGACGCATGGCAGGCCGAGCACTACCGGCCCGATCCCGTACTCCTTGGCGGCCAGCACCGAGACCATGAATATCCGCTTTTCGTCGCGGGCGACGGCGCGCACGATGCGAGCCACGGCGGCAGCCACGCCGTAGCTGGTGAACCCTTTGCGCTCATGGATGCTCATCCCCCGCTGACGGGTCACGGCGGCCAGCTCACCCTTGACCTGCGGCCACGCTCTGCCCTCGGGCAGCTCGAATTGCTCCAGCCTGATCGCCCCCACGGTAGCGCTCGACCAGACCGGAAACGAGCTGTCTCCATGCTCCCCGATAACATAGGCGTGCACGGACTCCCTCTCGATATCGAGAAGCTCGCCGAGCCGCTGCCGCAGACGCGCACCGTCCAGAACCGTCCCGCAGCCCACGATGAGATGAGCCGGCCGGGCGGAAGTCTCGATAGCGATCCGGGTCAGCACGTCGACCGGATTGGTGACCAGGACCACGACTGCCCCCGGGCAGACCCGGTCAAGCTCGCCGACGATGCCCGCGATCGTGTCCGCGTTGGCACCGAGCAGGTCAAGGCGGCTCTGACCGGGACCGAGCGTCACACCCGCCGTGACCACCACCACATCAGAGTCACCGAGATCGGCGTACCCGGCGGCAGGAGTGACCTCCATCTCGGACAGCAGCGGCACCGTGTCGGCGATGTCCCAGGCCTCGCCCTCAGCCAGCGCCAGATCGCGATCGTAGATCACTACCCGGTCACACACGCGAAGCAGAACGAGCGCGTTCGCCACAGCCGAGCCGACACGTCCGGCCCCGACAACCGCCACTGTCGACCGCGCCTGACTCATCTAGCGAGTATGACCGGTCCTCGATGAGATTCACATCGCCACTGGCCGCTTCCGCAGCTGGAATAGGCACTGGCCGGCCCGCGTTCAAGCATCCTGTCGGTGCGTTCTTGTCCCCCGGGCCTAACCACTGCCTTCATGGAATACCGTCTGGCTGGAGCCATGATGCGCCTTTCGCCGTGAGGCGACTTGCGCACCGCACGGCACGCCCTCGCGAGCAGACGCTCCCGGGGGCGCTGTCATATCTGGACCCATCTATCGCTGGTCGGCAGAGCCCACAGCGGCCCTGCAGGACGAGTACAGAAGGCCCACGTAGCAGCCGTTCGGCGCTTGTGCTCGGGTGCAGGTAGACAATTTGGAGCTGCCGCGTCTGAGACACTGCGGCATGGCAATCCTGTGCCTGCCGGGCCAGAGTGTGCCTTAGTGGCAGAGTGCGCGGCGCGCGATAAGCAGCGCGGGCAGGAGCAGCCAGATCAGGCCCCACCCGCCGTGGACCGCGTGAACCACGACGATGGCTGCGATCGCGAGGCCGGCCAGCGCGGCCGTGAGTGCTGGTGCGGTGTGCCCGGCCAGCGGCTGCGGCCTGCCGCCGGCGGCGGGGGTGGATGGCGGGACTGCGGGCCGCAGGGCGGGAAGGTCGACGGCAAGCTCTGTGAGCTCGCCCCAGGTCCGCGCGGTCAGCGCCCGCCCGGTTCGCTCGTCGAATTCTGCGGCTGTCAGCCTGCCCGCCTGGAAGTGCTCGCTGAGGTCCGAGACCACCGCGTCACGGTCGGCATCGGAGGCCCTCATCGCAGCGGGACGGTAATTCCTGGTCATGATGTTCACCGGTTCCTGGCCTTTGTCTGGTGCCGCCGTGAGCGGGTTCCATGTATCTCTACTGTCGTAGACACAAGGCTGACGGCGCCATTGCCGGATGACACCACCTGCAGATGACATCTGTCACGGCCCGGCCCGGACAGCGGAGATCGACGCTGGCATACCCGCGGCAGGCCCGTCCCGGACCAGGGAACACCGGTAACCAGCTCTGGCCATCGGAAGCACTCAAATAGCCGCCGACCTGGGTGATGGGTGGGTGGTCAGCTTGTGACGCGGTCAGTGGCGGCGCATGGTGCGAGGGCCGCGGGTCAGGACAGCCGGTGCTGTCTGCACCACTCGTGAACGCTTCCGGCTTCGCTTTCGGCTGCCTGCTGCCAGTGCGGGTCTGCGGTGATCGCTTCTGTCACTGAGCGCCGGACGGTCAGTACGTTGGTGAGCCCGGTGATCTGGAAGATGCGCAGGAGCCGCGGGGCGGTGATCGACAGTGCGAGCGATCCGCCGGCCTCGCGTATCCGTTTAAGGCCACCGACGAGGACTCCCAGGCCGGTCGAGTCGAGGAAGTCGACTTGGCTCAGGTCGGCGATGAGGTGCACGGCGCCCTTGGCCGCAAGCTCCCGGATCTGTTCGCGCAGCATCGGCGCCGTGTAGACGTCGACCTCGCCGGTCACCACGATGACGGCGCAGTCGCCGATCGGCCCGACGGTTTCCAGGTGGAATTCTCTCATCTCCGGCTCCGCTATCCGTTGTCATGGTAGAGATTGACAAAGAAAGCCATGTGGTTACATTAGAGTCACTAAACGGGGATTGTCAATGGTAACTTTGACCTGTCATTACCATCATTGACATCGTGGAGCTGAGGATGCGGGTTGAACAAGCCATCGGCAGGCAGATCGCAAGCCTGCGGGCGCAGCGGCACCTGTCGCTTGCCGACCTGGGGGAAGCTCTCGGCCGCTACCTGGGCAAGCCCTGGAGCAGACAGGCCGTCCATCAGGCCGAACGCGGTCAGCGCTCCTTCACCGCCGCCGAACTCACCGCCCTAGCCCTAGCTCTCGACACCTCCGTGCAGGCCCTGTTCCGCGCCGAAGACGACCAGATCGAGTTGCCCGGCCGGGCCATTTCCGCCGAGGAATACCGCGGCACGCTATTGAGCAGGCAGCAGGGCACGCCCCTGGACGGGCTCGAGGAACTCATCGTCGCTCTCCACGACATCAGCGAGATCCTCGAGCGCCCTGCCCTCGCCCGACTGGCGCGAATTGCCCGGGCGGCCGAACAAGAGACCGGACCCCCACAACACCAGGGGAGCACTCGCAAGCACCGATAGCCACCCCGAACTGACTCCCGCCAGTGCTAGCAAAGCCGCACCGATACGCGAACGAGTGGTCATCGCCGATGTGTGGTTTCCCGGTGAGCGGCCAGCCGCCAGCGGTCGTCTTCTGCGTTCAAGGCGTCACCCGGGCCGCCGACCGAACCCCGCAGCAGCGCCTGGGCATGTAGCAACGTCCAGATGTGCATGGCCAGGCGACTCTTGCTGCTATCGGCCGCGTTCGCACCGTCGTCGGCGCCAAGGGCATGCCGCGCCGACCGAATCCCCGTCTCAGTCATCTGTTTTCCTTTACGTGCCAATGGTGAAGATTTGCTGGCTAATTCAGCGACACACGCCACAACGGCAGGCGAGCTCTCATCGGGATACGATGTGCGGCCAGGCATCCACGACAGAGCAAGTGTGAAATCGCTGCCTCACGCCAGCCGGGGTCTTCGAATCCGCGAAGCTAGGGATCAGGCGTCGGAGAAAGTCAGTTACCGACCGCGGCAGATAACTGGGGCAGCGGCCGAATGGTTCGCGACGCCCGGCTAAGAAGCCGATATCGCCGCGCCGTTCTGCTCCGCGCTTAAGCTGGCGCGTCCCCGGCGGTTGACAACCCCGGGCTCAAAGAGCGGGCACCTTGCCGGAGTCCTGCGGCAGACAGATTCGAGGCCTCGCATTGCCCTGCTCCAGTCGCTGGTGGGCGTTAACCAAGACCACGTTCGCATGATCACGGGCATGCCGTCCACCCATTTATCGCGCTGCCCGTACGGTGCCCATTGCCCCGACCCTTACATCGACGCGGAACGAGACGCGAATGGTCACTGCGCCTGGTCCTGCGCGGCCCGTGCCTGGGCAACGTGGTCGACGCCCTGGTAGCCGTCGGATGGCGCGGCCGTCGCGATGGTCCACTTCGTGATGAGCCATCGCCCGTCGACTCGCTCGAGCCTGAGCATCCAGTTGTTACGGGCGGTATAGAAGTCGGCGATACCGGGGTCGGTCGGCACGGTGTGCCAGGCATCGACCATGGCGCGACAGTGCGCGATGTCGCCATCGACGGTCGCTAGCACGTTACAGGCGCGGTGCTGGGTAGCGGTGAAACCCGAGAGAACCGTGCGGGCTAGGCTGGCGAGTTCGTCGGGAGTCATGTCGGTGGCCGGGTCGCCGCCCGCGGCAGACATGTCGAAGCCCAGGTCCGCGCCATCACCGCCTGGCAAGTCAGCACGCTGACCGGGCTCGCCCTGCTGGCCGGCCTGCCGCTGGGCATCGTAGTCGGCCGGTGGAGCTGGGCACTTTCGGTCACGGCCTGGGCATTCCGGCTGTGGCCATCACACCCGCCCGGGCAGTGCTGATCATGGTCCCTGCAGTGATAGTCATAGCCAACGCGATAGCGCTCTGGCCGGGCCAGGCAACGGCGCGGCTAAGCCCGGCCACGGTACTGCGCGCCGAGTAACGCCATCCCGAGACGCAGCGCACTCCTCAACGCCCGGATCCCAGAATCCGGGATGCCATGCCCGAGGCAGTGCTCGCGCGGGTGGCGCGGGCTGGGGTCCCGGGTCACCCGCAGGGGGGTGATGACACAAGCCCAACTCGCGAACACGCTGGCAGGATGCGTGAATCAGCAGATCAACCAGGAGCAGTCCGGCGACATCATAGGCGTGCGAGATCACCTACGTGGCCAGGAGGCACCACGCTGTACGCGGGTTCGACGACGGTGAGGGCACCGTGAGCCCGGGCAGGATATGCCCGCCGCGCCGGTGCCAGATCGGGCAGTGCCCTCCGGGCTCCTTTGAGCGCATAACGGCGTCAGGCCTGGCGCTATCGACATGCGCCTCCTAACTCTGCCTTCCGATTAAGTTGCTGCATTTTATTCACGAAAATGTCTAGCAGGGATCTCGTATGACGCAAAGAGTAAGCACCGGCGCTCCGGAGACGGCGAAGAGTAACCAACGGCTTGCCATCCTGCTGGCGATGGCGATGTTCGTGCTGGTGGTCGACACGTCGC